>NZ_CFHTQA010000002.1:0-159104 GCF_984394615.1 Spongiibacter sp.
GGAGGAGACTGCGAGAAATAGTCGTTGAAACGGCGGAGATCCCGGTCGGACCAGTCACCGCGATCTTTTTTAAGAATTTTTGCGATTTTCCGATTTTTCTCTAAGCCACAAGAGCCGCTTTCCAGGCACTTGCTTAGTGTTTCTCTCGCATATTCGCGCTCATATACGGCAGCTGCACCGCCGTAGAACCACGTGAGTATGGCATGTGATCGCGCATCATTGCCGTAGAGCTTGGGTAAGTTCAGAAAAGGAATGGGGCGCCATTCTGAGACTAGCCAGTGCTCGTAGCGAATCGGGCACTCAGGGCTCTCAACAAAGCCATTATTGATCGTTTCCGCGGTGCCGGTGAATGCCAGTGATGTATTGCTCCACAATACCGACGAAACAAGGAGTGTCAGTGTTATCCAGAGGGTTTTAAACGGCATCTTCCCAATCCTTGTCGTCTGTCATCGCTGGCTGGCAGCAAATTGCCTACAGGCAGTATGGGGTCTTAAAGGAAAAGTGTACCGGGGCTTCGGCTGCGATGGGGGGCCGTATTCAGGGGGGTAGCTTTTCGTGGCTTCAGTTGGCTGTTGGAGAAGGCAACAAGATGAGTTGCTTGAGAGCGGTCGTTTCGGTCGCCTGATGCGTTACGAGCAGTTTGAAAGTCGCTGTCAGCGGCGTTCGGTATATCTAGGTGGGGTTCAGCAGTCAGGCAGTTCGTAAAAAAGCAGTTGGCGCTCGCTTTCTTAGTAATGGCCCGCCCGAGAGGATTCGAACCTCTGACCTTTGCCTCCGGAGGGCAACGCTCTATCCAGCTGAGCTACGGGCGGGTGAAAAGAGCGCGCACTATAGCAGAGGCCCCGAGTCGGCTCAATTGCCTTGAGGGCTGCCGATGTGCGATCTTTTCAGGCTGGCGTCGCGTACAGAATAGGCGGCCTGCGCTGGATTGGCAGGCCTGGAGTGGAGTAATCGAGGGCATCCGGCTATAATGCGCGCCAGAATTTTCAGGCTGTGCAGCCGCAATTTCCGAGAGGGTGAAAAACGGTGAAGAATCAGATGGTTAAAATGCTGGTAGTGGTTGCAGCGTTGCTGGCGGCTATGTCTGCGTGGGCGCTGACCGACAAGCAGCGCGCGGAAGTGGAAGCGCGCATCGCGCCGGAAGGCCAGGTGTGTCTGGAAGGCGACAGCAGCTGTGGTGCAGTGGTTGCCGCCGCAGGCGGTGCAGCTAAGTCCGGTGAAGAAGTTTATAAAGGAAGTTGCCAAGGCTGTCATGCGGTTGGTGCAGGCGGTGCGCCGAAGCTGGGTGATGCTGCAGACTGGGCCGCGCGCACCGAGAAAGGTTTGGACGCTGTTTACGCCAATGCGATTAACGGTTTCAGCAACATTGGTATGATGCCCGCTAAAGGGCTGTGCATGAGCTGCTCTGACGACGAAGTAATTGCCGCTGTTGATTACATGATTGAGCACAGCAAGTAACAAGGGACGACGAGGTCGTTCAGAAAGCCGCGCATTGCGCGGCTTTTTTTTTGCGCTGGAGAAAATGCTCGTGCACCGTATCCGGCAGTGCTGCGTAGTAAATGAGCAGATGCTGGGATACATTAAGTGAAGAATAAGAAATAGCGGGGTGGGTAATGCGTAGCACGGTCTGGCTTGTCTTTTTGTCGACGGTTTTGCTTGGCGCCTGTGGTTCATCGTCGACGTCTGGCAGTAGTGGCGATTCGGCAGGCTCTGGGCAAGTGGATGGCGAGGTGCCGGGTGAATCAGCGGGCGGCGAAACGCCAACGGTCGCTGAGAGTTTTGGCGAACCTTTAAGCAGCCAGATTCGACCCGGGGTAGAGGTGGTTGCCGATGGCGCAAGCTGTACCAGCAATTTCCTGTATCAATTGAATGATACGACGGTGTATCTGGGTGTTGCGGCGCACTGTTTCAGTCCGGATACCAATCAGGGCGTGGACCCCTGCGAGGCGGCGAATTTGCCGCTAGGTACGCCTGTTCAAATCCAGAACGCGGCTCAGCCGGGCGAGCTGGCCTACAGTAGCTGGCAGGCTATGCAGGAAGTTGGCGAATCAGCGGGCTCTGCGGCATGCACGCATAACGATTTTGCGCTGGTTAAGCTCAGTCCCGATGACCTCGCCAATATTCACCCCGCCACGATCGCCTTCGGTGGACCAACGGCACTGGCTAGCCAGCTGGCTTCGGAGGGCGAAGCGGTCTTTGTTTACGGCCAATCGCCTTTCCACTTTGGCGTGCGAGAGCTGGAAGCGATGAATGGCAGCGTGATCGGTATCGCTCCAGAGGGTTGGGCTTACGATGTGTTAACCGATACGCCTGCTATTTCCGGTGACAGCGGCGGCCCCGTTCTGGACAGCCAGGGGAGAGCGCTGGCGGTGACGAGTGCGCTGTCGGTATCGTTGAGTTTAACGCCGGTGCGCAACAGCGTGACGAACCTTGCGCGCGCACTGCGCTATGCCAAGGACAATGGGTTTATTCATCAGGACGTGCAGCTGATGACCTGGGCTGAGCTGGATCCGAGCGGCGGGCTTTAATCTGCTTGGATGTTTAGCGGGCGTCAGCCCAACATATCGCGCAGGCTGGCAAGGGTTTCTCCGCCGCGCTTCTGATTCACGGCGGGGTCGGCGTCGGCCCGGCCCTCCCACTCCACATCATCCTGTGGCAGCTCGGCGAGAAAGCGGCTGGGTTCACAGGTAGTAAATTCCCCAAAGCTTTTTCGCTTGGCACAGTAAGTCATGGTGAGTGTTTGCTGGGCGCGGGTGATCCCCACATAACAGAGACGGCGTTCCTCCTCGACCATGTCGTCGTCGATACTGTTCTGGTGCGGCAGCAACCCTTCTTCCATGCCGATCATGAACACGTGGGGAAACTCCAGGCCTTTCGCTGCGTGCAGGGTCATGAGCTGGACTTGGTCATCACTTTCCTCTTCGTCGGCCTGACGCTCCATCAAATCGCGCAGCACCAGGCGGCTGATGGCTTCTTCAACACCGTCGTCCCGCTCCTCATTGTTGAGGCTTTGCTCGATAGAGGCGATCAGTGTGTTGACGTTGGCGAAGCGGCGTTCGGCGACGGCGATGGACGAGGAGTTCTGTACCAGCCAGTCGAAATAGTCGATGTCGCTGACCAGTTGCTTGATCGCGGCAATCGCGTCATCTCCGTAACAGCGGCGGCGCAGGCCGTCCAGCCATTGGGTGAACTCGCGAAGACGACTGACCGCTGCCTCGGGTAGCTGTTGCTGCAGGCCCATTTCCTCGCAGGCCGAGTACAAGCTGATTTCACGCTGCGTCGCATAGTTGCCCAGGGCTTCGAGGGTAGAGGTGCCAATCTTCCTGCGGGGTACATTCACAATGCGAAGAAAGGCATTGTCGTCGTCCTGATTAATCACTAGCCGCAGATAGGCCATGATGTCTTTGATCTCGTTACGCCCGAAAAACGAGGTGCCGCCACTGAGTTTGTAGGGAACCTGGTGGGCCTGGAGTTTGAGTTCCAGCAGTCGCGATTGGTGATTGCCCCGGTACAACACGGCGTAGTTGCCGAAGCGCCCGCCCGTGCGAATTTTGTGGTCGAGGATTTCCACGGCAACGCGCTCGGTTTCGGCGTCTTCGTTGCGGCAGCGCAGAATCCGAATGTGCTCGCCGTAACCCAGATCGGACCACAGCGCTTTGTTCAGGTCGTGAGGGTTGTTGGCGATCACGGTGTTGGCGGCTTTGAGAATGCGCGCGGTGGAGCGGTAGTTCTGCTCCAGCTTGACCACTTTCAGGTGAGGGTAATCCTTGCCTAGCAGTGACAGGTTTTCCGGTTTGGCACCACGCCAGGCGTATATGGACTGGTCATCGTCACCGACCACGGTCAGGCCTTGGCGATTGCCAACCAGTTGCTTGACCAGCTTGTACTGGGCGCCGTTGGTGTCTTGATATTCGTCTACCAGCATGTAACGGATACGGTGCTGCCATTTGTCGAGAATATCCGGCCGCTGTTCAAACAGCAGCGCAGGCAGCAGGATCAGGTCGTCGAAATCTAGTGCATTGTAGGCTTTCAGGGCTTTCTGATAGCGGATATAGGCTTGCGCGCAGAGCATGTCGGCGGGGCCTTCTGCCTCGGCGACGGCCTGTTCCGGCAGCACAAATTCGTTTTTCCAGTGGGAGATCCGCTGCTGGATGCGATCGGCCTGATCGCCGTCGCTGCCGTGTTCCTGAATCAGCAAGTCGCGGATCAGTGCCTGGGCGTCCTGTCCATCGAAAATAGAAAAGCCGGATTTGTAGCTGAGGGCAGCGTATTCCCGGCGAAGAATGTTCATGCCGAGGTTGTGAAAGGTCGAGACCGTCAAACCGTGCGCGGCTTTGCCTTTGACCAGTGCGCCGACGCGCTCTTTCATCTCCCGGGCGGCCTTGTTGGTAAAGGTCACCGCTGCAATATGGCGCGCCGGGATACCGCACTTTTCGATCAGGTACGCCATTTTGCGGGTAATCACGCTGGTCTTGCCACTGCCAGCACCTGCCAGCACCAGTAGAGGGCCGTCGATGTACAGCACCGCTTCGCGTTGTCGATCGTTGAGTTTGTTCACGCTTTGCCCAAAGGCCGGAGAAATGGCCGGCAATTGTAGCAGCGCTGTTGGCGGATCGACACTGGCTCGCGTCGCGCGCCGCTGCGTTCAGACATAAAAAAGCCCCGCGCTGGCGGGGCTTGATAGGAAAGGGTGGCGCCTACTGGCTGCGGACACCAATCACCAGCTCTACAAAGGCTTCTTCGCCGTTAGAGCCGTCATTGAAGGTGGTTGATCCCACGTCGGAGGTTGCCGTTACCAGCAGCGAGCCGTCAGCGCTCACCAGAAACTCCAGCGTAAAGAATTCATCACCGCCTTCATCAAAGGTCGCGGAAACGGTATTGCCTGTCTGAGTGAACGTAAAGGTGCTGTTATCGCTGGCGTCGTCGGTGAAGTTTTCAAGCTTGTTGGTGGGTACATTAACCTCATAGGATTCGTCGTTACCCGCGTCGATGGTCAGCGTTCCGTTAGAGCCGGTGCTATCGAAGGTCAGCGTGGCACTGAGAGTACCGTTACTGATATTGGCAAAGTCATTCGGCCCAGCGCTGCTGTAACTCTCCGTATCACCCACGGCAACCATGCTGTTGATACTGCGCAGCTGGTAGCTGTTCCCGGCAACGCTGTTGTCGGGTGCGCTGTCTTCCAGTGCGGCAATCCGGCTGGCGTTGTCGTTAATGGCGCTTACCAGTGCCTGGATAGTGCTGTTAACGTCGGCGGCGACCGCTGGTGAGCCTGCGGTAAATGTGGTGATGTTTTCGTTATTCACGGGGCCTGCAATAAGTAGTGAGCTGGACAGCGTGAGAGCGGTTGCGATAGCGAGTACGTTTTTCATGATGTCCTCCTGAGAACATATCTGTATTCGGTGTTGATTCGTGTCTCTAATTCTTCGTGGCTAACTGGCACTACTGCCAGTTAGCTTCATCCCAGTTAAAGTTGTCCCAAACAGCGCCGTCCGGGCTGTCACAGACATCACCGATACCGTCATTGTCGTCATCGGCCTGGTCTGCGTTGGCGTTATTCGGGCAGTTGTCTGCGTTATCGCCGACGCCGTCGCTGTCAGCATCGCTGGATTCATTCGGGTCATTCGGGAAGGCATCACTGTTATCCCCGACACCGTCGTTATCGGAGTCGAGGGTCTCCGACGGATCATTTGGAAACGCGTCACTATTGTCTCCGATGCCGTCACTATCTGAGTCCGCGCTTTCACTGGGGTCTAACGGAAAGGCGTCCTGACCGTCGTTGACACCGTCGCCGTCGTCATCAGGGTCGGCATTATTGCCCACACCATTTCCATCAGTGTCGGTGTCTTCGCCGGGATCTAGTGGGAAGGCATCATTAACATCGTCTACGCCGTCTCCGTCGTCATCGTTATCACAGGCGTTGCCGAGGCTGTCGTCGTCGCTGTTCAGTTGGTCGGCGTTGGCCGTATTCGGACAGTTGTCGCCATTGTCGCCCACACCGTCGTCGTCGCTGTCGACAGTTTCATCTGGGTTGCGGGGAAAGGCATCTTCGTTGTCGTTAACACCGTCGTTGTCATCGTCGTTATCGCAGGCATTGCCTTGGCCGTCGTTGTCAAAGTCGGCCTGGTTGGCATTGGCGGTGTTGGGGCAATTGTCATCGTTATCGGCGATGCCATCTTCGTCGATGTCCGGCGTGGTTTGTGCGGGGCTTGGATCTGCGCTCGCACTGCCGTTTGCCAGGGCGTCGCTATTGGTGTCGACGCCAGTGGCTGCTTGCTCGCTGACGAGTATTGACTCGACATCGCTAACCAGCGTGTCCGTACCCGGAATGGTGAGGCTTGATGGGTCGACATTCACTTGGCTGGCAACGTCGCCAACATCGGCAAATTCGGCAATCGGGTCGCCGTTTGCCAGACCGTCGACCTCGCCATCTGACAGGTCAGAGGCCAGCGCGGTGAGCAGCGAGTCGGTCGTCGCCGTGGTTGAGGCATTACTGCTTTGCGCGGCGTCTTGCATGTTTACCAAGATGGCGCTGACGGCTTCGATCGCTTGTCGGTAGGCGGCAACCTCGGCCAGCGACGCGGTTGTTGTCGTCGCGCTGGTGACCAGCGGCGGTGTCGTGTTGAGGTTCGTACCTGCCGCCAGGCCAAAGCCCAAGCTGCTGGAGACTTTCGCCGAGGCGATGGTAAATGCCGCAATCAGTTCGGCTTCGCTGATGCTGCCATCGTTATTGCCGGAAAAGCCACCGCTACTGCTGTCGGCTTTCGCAACGGCCAGGTCATAGGCCAGTGTCGTCAGCGGCGAGGGATAAATGGGGGCGTCCGCCGCATCGCGATTACTCAAAAGCGTGCGGAAGACCGTGACGGCCGGTGCGGCATTGCTGGCCAGGTCAACCGTGTCGTCATGGGCCGTGATTTCAACAATCAGCGCACCGCTATGGGACGCGGGAATATTGATGCCGGTAATGGCTGCCTGAGCGTTCGTGCTGCCGGTCGAGAGCACGTCGCCTTTTGCCTGTGCCGCGCTACCGTCGACACTGAATATCTGGACCACGGCATTGGCCATGGGTCCTTTGACCGGAGACCCTGACAGGTCACTACTTGATCGGGATGAGCTGCCGCCACCCCCTCCACCGCCGCAGGCGGCAAGCGCTGCAGACAGCATTAGGCTCAGCGCAGCCGAACGGCCTGCGCTTCTTCGTGTCGAGTGCATCGATGATCTCCTCTCTACTCTTGTCACGCTAGGGGCGTGATGACTGCCGTTTTTATAGTTTTAGTAAAAGTAGCAGTGGATAACGGCGTGCGCAAAAAAGGATCAGAAAAAACGGCTTGCCGCTGCGCCTATCGCAAGTGAGCAACGAGCAGTGAGTTAATGTGATCGGGTTTTTCAAGGCTCATCCAGTGCCCGCCTTCAAGGCGCTGGTACTGCCAGCTTCCGTCGACCCAGCGCCGCGAGTTGAGCATCTGGTCTTCCGTCAGAAAGGGGTCTGCCGTGCTCCATAGGGCTAGCGTGTTGGCGCTAACCCTCGGCAATGGGGTCAGCAGCATGGCGGCCATATTCGCACGGTAGATGCGCACCGCTGCCTGAAGGCGCCCTGGCTCAGCGAAGCGTGTCATCACCTCGTCCATGTCGGGGTGTGAGCCGAAAATGCGGCGCAGCGAGAACCGCCCCCGCCCGGCCAATAGTCGGTCTGCAACGCCGCCGAGTTGGAAGAACAGGGTGTACCAGCCTGCGCGTTTTTGGCCCCATCCCGCTCTGGCATAGGCAGTGGGGTGCCCGACGGACATCACTGCGAGTTGCTGGCATTGGTCTGGTGCGGTACCTGCCAACACCCATGCGATAACAGCGCCCCAGTCGTGCCCGACGACATGGCTGCGGCGAATACCGAGCTCTGTCAGCAGTGCCAAATGGTCGGCGATGATGTGGTCGACGTGATAGTCGGCCTTCTTCGGAGCCATATCGGATTGGCCGCAGCCGACAGTGTCGGGGGCGATGCAGCGAAATCCGGCCTGATGCAGGGCCTGAATTTGCGGCATCCACATCGTCGCCTGATCCGGAAAGCCGTGCAACAGCAGTACGGCGGGGCGATCAAGGTCGTCCGGTGCAGAGTCAAGGTAAGAGAGCCGGAGGTGGCGGTGTGTGAAAAAGTGGCGTTCGGGCATCACGGCCTCGTCTCCTGAGTCGGGGGGCGTTGCAGCAGATGGCGAATAATGCGCTGCATAAAAAAGTGAAAGAGTGCGGGGCAGTGCCGGGCAAAGCCTGCGGTAAGGCGGCTGCGAATACCGGGGATAATCATCCAGCGTCCGGCGTCCAGTCCCCGGATGATACTGTCGATGGCCTGTGGCGCCTCCATTGAGCCCGCAATGTCCTTGAGCTGAAGTGATACCGGGTCGCCGTCTTGGCGTTCAGCCACCACCATTGGGGTTCTGACCTCGGGCGGGCAGATGCAGGAGATGCCAATGCCCAGCGGCTCGTACTCGTAGCGCAGGGTAGTAGCCAGCCCGACAACTCCAAATTTTGAGGCGCCGTAGGCCGCATAGGCGTAGTTGCTGACCAGTCCGGCCATCGACGCGATGAGCCCTAGCCGGCTGCCAGCCTGCATGTGAGGCAAGACGGCTTTGGCAAAATACATGCTGCCGTTGAGGTTGATGTCCACAACCTGCGCAAAGTCCTCGGGCGTCATATCCGTGAAGCGGCGATTCAGGATGATGCCCGCGCAGTTAATTGCCAGCGCAACGGGACCGAAGGCCGACGCCCCGTTGCTAACTGCCTGCTTGAGTGCTTGCGTATCGCGGATGTCCAGCGGATAGGCCTGCCATTGATCCTCCGTGCGTGCAGCGTCAGCAAGTTGCTGCCGAGCGTTGTCGTCGAAGCCTAGGTCGATCAGTGACAGGCGATGCCCACGCCGTAACAGACGTATTGCCAGTCCAAGTCCCAGTCCGCTTCCGGCGCCTGAGACAACGCAGTGACTGTGTGTGGTCATGGTGATTTGTCCCCAATAGTAGATATCTCAGCCTAGAGTTGGCCGCTATCGCGCAGCCATTGTTCCGACCGGCGCATTCCCTCGGCGAGGGATATTTTGGGGCGGTAGCCCAGTTGATCACGTGCCTTGCTGCCATCGAAACCGCCACCGCGATTGAACATCCGTATGGTGTCCGGGCAGGTTTCATCGTGCTTCCCTCTAAGGTGATTCAGCGCTTGAACCAGCCTTGCCAGAGGTAGAGCCACGCTGCTGGGCAAGCTGGGCGGGTTCCCTTTGCGGCCCGCCCAGCGCCAATGGTGGCCGAAAAACCTGCGACAACTGACGGCCTCTTCTCCCCAGAGAATATAGATCTGCCCGCTGGCGATCTCACTGTGTGCCGCGAGCAAGGTGCCGTCGACCAGATCGTCGATATAGACCGGCGTAAAAACCCCATTGCCGCCATCGGGAAGCAGCAGACGGCCCGCTCGCGCCATCTTCAGCGGTTCCAGCAACCAGGCGCGGGAGCCGGGGCCGTAGACGTCGCCCGGTCGGATAATGCAGCAATCGAGGCGGCCCTGTGCGTGGGCGGCGAGTACGAGGTGTTCGCTGGCACCCTTGGCAACGCCATAGCGGCAGTGCTTGCCAATCACGACGGGCCAGGTCTCGTCAGCGCCGTCGGGGTAGTTGCAGCCCATGGCGAGAATTGATGAGAAGTGCACAAAACGCCGACACCCTGCCCGCTGCGCAACATCGAGAGCATGACTTACACCCTGCACGGAGATACGACGGTATTCCTCCCAATCTGCAGCCAGAGAGACGACGGCGGCGGTGTGGATGAACAGCTCACAGTCTTTGGCGTGAGGCGCCCACTGCTCTGGTTGGCAAAGGTCGGCGCCGACAATCGATTGGGAGGGGTCGGCAAGCAGATCCATACCGCGAACTTCACAGCCAAGTGCGCGGTATCGCTGCATCAAATGCTGGCCGATAAACCCACTGGCTCCGGTAATAAATACCCGCTTGGGTAAGTGGCCGAGACTCATCTGGCGCGATGGCTGTAATCGGCCGCTGCGGGACGAATATAGCGTGCCGGCTCCATACCGCGTTCTTCTACCAGTGCATCAAACATGTTCATGATGTCGCTGGCATCCATGATCCCGAGGTAATTGCCGTCATTATCGAAATTGACATTGGCACCGTAGACCACCATCACCGCCACGGCGGGTTCCGTGGCATCAGCGGGCACCATAAATTGATGAATTGAGCCGCCGGGTTCATAGAGGTAGCTGCCTGCGGTTTGTGGCTGATCGGGGTATTCCGCGTAATGCCAGCTTCCAGAGAGTGTGAATAGATGAACGGTGCCAGTGTGATAGTGGAGTGGGAGTACAACACCGGGGTGGAAAACGGCGCGCAACACCCAAACTCCTTGGTGGGGGTCAAGGAAAAGTGGCTGGGCATCGACGCCGGGAACGCCGGGAAGGGCATCTTTGTACATCGGCAGATCGTGGGTATTGAGGGTGAGCAGTTCGTCGTGTGCAACGGCAGGGGTCGGTATCATGCGTATTTCCTTGTGATGTTTGTTGTTATTGCTTGCACAGTAGCGGCACTTTGCATGCAATACTTGATATATTGCGAATTATTGCTTGATAAATCACGAGGATGGGAGTGAGCTATTTTGTTCGCAGCGGCGGTCTGCTCGGGTTCAGCGAGTGGGTTCGTGATAACGGCGAAAATCCCAATATGCTCATGGCAGAAGTTGGGCTGAGCCCCGCTGCCTTGTATGACAGCGACTTGTATATACCCTACCTGGCATTGGCGCGGTTGATGACTGTGTCAGCACAGCGGTGTCAGCGAGAGGACTTCGGTATTCGTCTGGGAATGCGCCAAGGCTTGGAGGCTGTGGGTGCGCTGGGCTCGGCGATGTGCTTGCAGGCAAACCTGGGCGATGCGCTTAGGCTAATGCAGCGTAACCTGGAGTTTCATGCGCGCGGTGTGCTGATCGCGGTTAATCAGAGCGAGCGTTGGCTGGAGCTCTCCATGGACTTTGCTTTTGCCACAGAGGAGGACTGTGACCAGCTGGCGGGGCTCAGTCTGGCGTTATTATGTCGCTGTCTTCAGCAACTGCAGGGCGTGCCCAGTTCTCCAGCAGCACTTGAGTTAAGGAATGGTACTGCTGAGCCGGGCGTATATAGAGAGCTTTTTGGTTGTGAGCCAGTGGTCGATACACGTCGAAACTGCCTCATCTACCCCATTGAATTATTAGCCGAACCGGTGCTCGTCGCTGCGGATCTTCGGGCGCGATTGAGTCAGCAGTGGCAGAGTAGTCGTCAGCGACCGGAGCGCGACTTACAACAACAGCTGGAGAAGGCGATTACTGCGTTGCTGCCAACAGGGGAGTGCAATCTTGCGATGGTGGCGAGAATTGTAGACTTGCACCCGCGAGTGCTACAGCAGCGATTGGCGGCGCAAGGCAGCAGTTTCAGCGCATTGCTGGAGAGTCGGCGCCTGCGCCTCGCCAAGGAGCACCTTGCGCACAGTGATATCGATCTGACGACACTGGCCTTGAATCTTGGTTACGCCGAGTTGGCCGTATTCAGTCGTGCTTTCAAGCGCTGGCAGGGTGTCTCGCCCCGAGCGTGGCGGCGTCAACAGCAAGCTGATCGCGCTTAAAGGTCTCCCCGGTAGGCCACCGCTTCCTGAAGGTGGGTAGCGTCAATCCTGGCGTCGCCGCTCAGATCGGCGATGCTGCGTGCGACTTTCAGCAGGCGATGGTGGGCGCGGGCACTGAGTTTAAGTCGCTCTTCCGCCTGCCGCATAAATTGTTTTCCAGGCTGATCCAGTGTGCAGTGCCGCGCCACATCCGCAGCGGAGAGTTGCGCGTTGACGGTGTGTTGCCTTGCTGCCTGTCGTCGCCGGGCAGCGCAAACACGCGCCCGCACTGTGGCACTGGATTCTCCCGGCGGTGCGTCTTGTAGCTCGCCGATTGGCATACGATGAATGCGCAGACGCAGGTCAATCCTGTCCAGCAGCGGGCCGGAAATCCGGCCCCGATAACGCTGAATCTGGTCCGGTGTGCAGCGACAGGCCTGCTGGGGATCGCCATCGTAGCCACAGGGGCAGGGGTTCATTGCCGTAATGAGCTGAAATCGAGCCGGGAAACGCAGCTGCTGACTGGCTCGGGAGATCATCACTTCGCCGGATTCCATCGGTTCGCGCAGGACTTCCAATACTTTTCGCGGGTATTCCGGGAGTTCGTCGAGAAACAAAATGCCGCGATCCGCCAGGCTGATTTCGCCGGGGCGCGGATTGCTGCCACCACCCACCAAGGCGACCGCTGACGCCGTGTGATGAGGTGCGCGAAACGGGCGCTGCAGGCTAAGCGGCTTGCCGACGATCGATTGCATGATCGCAATATCCCGCTGCTCATGTTCAGTGAGTGGCGGTAGAATGCCTTGAAGCCTGTTGGCGAGCAGTGTTTTTCCCGTACCGGGAGGGCCGCTGAACAGCAGGCTGTGTCCCCCTGCTGCGGCAATTTCCAGCGCGCGCCTTGCCAGCAGTTGCCCTCTTACATCACTCAAGTCCGGGTAGGGTGCCTCTCCCGGTGTCCCGATGGCGGGTGTTTCTGCGTCGGGCAAAGGTAGCTGTCCACTCAGGAAGGCCACAACCGCCAACAAGTCTGGCGCTTCTTTTAATGTGTCCGCGGCGATCAGTGCATCGAGACCGCTGTTGGCCGTGGGCAGAACCAGTTGGTGTCCCGCGTCGGCACAGGCTAAGGCGGCGGGCAGGGCAGCGTGAACCTGACGCAACTCGCCGCTCAGCCCCAGTTCCCCGATGAACTCGAACCCGTCGGTTTGAGCCTGCTTCAGCTGGCCGGTGGCGAGCAGAATACCGATGGCGATCGGCAGGTCAAAGCGACCGCCCTCCTTGGGTAAGTCGGCTGGGGCGAGGTTGACGGTAATGCGACTGACGGGAAACTCAAAGCGGGAATTAATCAGTGCAGATCGCACCCGGTCCTTGGCTTCGCGCACGGTCGCCTCGGGGAGTCCGACGATATTAAAAGCGGGCAGTCCGGCGGAAAGGTGAACTTCTATCGTGATGAGCGGTGCATCAATACCGAGTCGTGCACGGCTGAGAACGGTGGCAAGTGGCATGGCAGCATCCCTGCGTATGACGATTCTGCATCCTGCGGAATCGTTAGCGGATTATTGGCCGGTCTGTTCGGCATCGATCTGTGCGGTAAGTTCTGCAAGTTGTTTTTCGAGCGCTTCCACTCGAGCGCGGGTCCGCTGAAGAACCGCCACTTGGGCATCGAATTCATCGCGGGAAACCACATTCATCTTGCTGAAGCCACTCTGCAACAGTACCTGGAGCTTGGCTTCCATATCCTGCTGTATGTCCGGACCTTGGCTGATCAGGCGGCTGGCCTGTTCGGCCAGTTGAGAAATGAAGTCGGGTTTTGCCATCTGAGATTCCTCACTGCGATGCCGGAAGTTTAGCGTATTTAGCGGTTCGATAGCAGGCGGCTGTGGCGTTAACGCTACGCAACTGTCCTGCGAAGGGCGGGCCTGGGAGATGTGATGAATAACGAATTTCTTATGTGGGGCCAAAATGGGGCGTGCTTCTGCCTTGGGGTAGAGATTGCAGACGTAGGCAAGTGCAAGGTGGTTATTTTTTGCACTATTTGTGTGCGTTTTGTGGCCTCCTTTCATTTGGTATGGGTTTTTTTGGTGCGCAAAGCGCCTTTTTAGCCAAGAAATCTCCAAAAAATGCCCTTTTTTAGCAGTGATTTTTTCTGGCACACCCTGTGCATAGTGGTAGTGCATGTGAAGTTCAGGGCGCTCCCCTAAACCGCATATCTAAAGAAGACTGAAGACAATATTTGGAGACTAGAACATGAACGCTTGGAAAAAAATGCTTGGTGTTGCTGTGGTAACCACTGCTCCGATGGCTGCCTCGGCGGGAGAAATCAGCGGTAATGTTGCCTGGACAACCGACTACTCCTTCCGCGGTGTATCACAAACCAACGAGAAAATGGCCGTACAAGGCGGCTTTGATTATGGCTTTGAAAGCGGTGCCTATGTAGGCGTTTGGGCATCGAACGTTAACTTCTCTGACGGCAAAAGCTCTGTAGAACAGAACAGCACTGAAACTGACTACTATGTTGGCTATGCCTTCAATGCTTCAGAGTCAGTAAGTGTGGATCTGTCTGTATGGCAGTTCACCTATCCCGGTGCTGAGTCCGCGTCTAACTACCAAGAGTATGTTGCGTCGGTGTCAGTCGCAGACTTCACTTTCGGCCTGGTTTACTCACCTGATTACTTCGGCGAGGGCATTATTGACGGAGGTAATGGTTCTGCGACGGTAATTAGCGTTGACTACAGTTTGGCGCTGCAAGAGAACATGAGCATGGATTTCCATGTTGGCCAAACCACGACTGAAGAAGATGGCATCGTAGACGGCGATGACAGCTACGTGGATTACCTGATCGGCCTGAACTACGATGTTGCGGGTGTCACACTGTCTCTGGCCTACGTTGGCACAGACATCGGCAGTGGTAGCGACAACGACGAAGATCGCGCCATCTTCACCATCTCAAAAAGCCTGTAAACACACCTTGCGGGCGCCTGCCGCCCGCACTTAACCGGTTTTCAGCAGGAGATAACCATGAAATTAATCACAGCGATTATTAAACCCTTCAAACTTGACGATGTGCGGGAATCGCTTTCCGACATCGGTGTGCACGGCATCACTGTCACGGAAGTTAAGGGCTTTGGTCGCCAGAAAGGGCACACCGAGCTGTATCGTGGCGCGGAATATGTTGTCGACTTTCTGCCCAAAGTAAAAATTGAAGTTGCCGTTGCTGACGGCGCCGTGGATTCAACCATTGAGGCCATCAGCAAATCCGCTAACACCGGCAAAATCGGTGACGGCAAGATCTTTGTTTCTGCACTGGAACAAGTGATCCGTATCCGTACCGGCGAGACCGGCGAAGAAGCGATTTAAGTTTTTAAGGTAGAGCTGATGGCGCTGCCGACAACAAATTAATACAGATTTCTCTTTCCCTTTGGAGGGCACGTGATGGAAGACATCATACAAGTCAAATACGCCCTGGACACATTCTATTTTCTTGTCTGTGGCGCGTTGGTAATGTGGATGGCGGCTGGTTTCGCCATGCTGGAGTCGGGCCTCGTCCGCTCTAAAAACACGACTGAAATTCTCACCAAGAACATCTCTCTGTTCGCCATCGCATGTACCATGTACCTGCTGTGCGGCTACACCATCATGTACGGTGGTTCCGAGAGCGGTATCCTGCCTGACAGCTGGTTCGGTAACAGCATCTCTGATGCGTCTGTCGAAGAAGTGCTGGCGTCTGACGGCGAGATTTACTATTCCGGTTCTTCTGACTTCTTCTTCCAGGTTGTCTTCGTGGCGACTGCGATGTCGATCGTCTCTGGCGCCGTCGCTGAGCGTATGAAGCTGTGGGCTTTCCTGGCCTTCGCGATTGTGATGACTGGCGTCATCTACCCGCTGCAAGGCTCTTGGAGCTGGGGCGGTGGCTTCCTGTCTGAAGCGGGCTTCTCTGACTTCGCAGGTTCGGGCATTGTTCACATGTGTGGTGCTGCTGCAGCACTGGCCGGTGTGGTCTTCCTGGGCGCTCGTAAAGGCAAATACGGCCCGAATGGTCAAACCAACGCGATTCCCGGTGCAAACCTGCCGCTGGCAACACTGGGTACCTTTATCCTGTGGATGGGTTGGTTCGGCTTCAACGGCGGTTCTGAGCTGATGGTGTCCAACATCGACGAAGCTAACGCAACTGCGCAGGTGTTCGTGAACACCAATGCGGCGGCAAGTGGTGGTCTGATTGCTGCTCTGCTGGTTGCCCGGGTTCTGTTCGGTAAAGCTGACTTGACCATGGCTCTGAACGGCGCACTGGCTGGCCTGGTTGCCATCACCGCTGATCCGCTGTCTCCCGGACCGCTTGTCGCGACTCTGATCGGTGCTGTTGGTGGTGTACTGGTTGTGTTCTCCATCCTGGCGCTGGACAAAGTAAAAATCGACGACCCCGTCGGTGCGATCTCTGTGCACGGTGTGGTAGGTCTCTGGGGTGTGATGGCTGTGCCGCTGACTAACAGCGACGCCAGCTTCGGTGCCCAGATCTATGGCGCGGTTGTCATCTTCGCCTGGACCTTCATCGCAAGCTCAGTCGTGTGGCTGATCATCAAAGCGATCATGGGTCTGCGTGTGACCGAAGAGGAAGAATACGAGGGTGTCGACCTGTCCGAGTGTGGCATGGAAGCGTACCCCGAGTTTACCAAAAACGCGTAACCACTCAGGTCTTGCAGAGGGCGCTCAATGAGCGCCCTTTTTTTTGCGTGGCGTTTGCGAACGATGAACGGCTCGGCTTGCCTTGGCTGCGGGGCTGGGCTAAGTTAGCCGCCATTGAGTCAAATTTGGAGTATGTTTCGCCATGAAATTGGTCAGTGCAATCATTAAACCGTTCAAGCTCGACGATGTTCGTGCGGCGCTTTCCGAAATCGGGGTTCAGGGCGTGACCGTGACCGAGGTAAAGGGCTTTGGCCGCCAGAAAGGGCACACCGAGCTGTATCGTGGGGCTGAGTATGTTGTGGACTTCCTGCCCAAGGTTAAGCTGGAAATTGCGATCGGTGATGAGCAGGTTGATAAAGTGATCGATTCGATCACCAAGGCGGCCAACACCGGCAAAATTGGCGACGGCAAAATTTTTGTTAGCCCGCTGGAGCAAGTGATCCGGATTCGCACGGGCGAGACGGGCGAAGAAGCGATTTAATTCCCGGCTAACGGGACTTTCGAGATGGCGCTGCGGCGCCATTTTTTATGCCTGCTGTGGCGGGGTATTTTCAATATATTTCTATTTTTCTTCGGATGTTTTTCTCATAACAAAAAAGCCTAACGACTCGCTTGTCAGACGATATTTCTCCGCAGTATAAATGCCGCAAACGGTGATTTCTTCACGCTCGGAGGGTAGTGAGATGGGATCGAAAGTCCGTGAAGTCGAAAGCAAAAAGCACCATGTGAACAGCGCTGTTCCAGCGATGACCAACCATGACCGTATGCGTGAGCAACTCGCTCGCGATGTGGAGAGTTTTCTCTCCCAGGGCGGCCATATCACTCACCTTGAGCCCCATGTGCGTAGCGGCTATCTCAACGACGGTGATCAGGACGGCTTCTGATCAGCGGAGCTGCTGCAGTTCATCGAGCAGCGCGGGTAGCTGGCGCCAATCGTCAAAGTAGCCCTCGGCGCCTTCATGTCGGGGGCGGTCCACACCGGGCATCAAGGCTTGCACTGCTCTTAACCCTGCGTTGAGCGCGCCGTGAACATCGTCCTTTGGGTGATCGCCGATGTGCAGCACATGGCCTGGCGCATATCCTGCTGCGTCGCAGGCCGCCTCAAAAGCCGCCTCGTGGGGTTTGCTGATCCCGATATCCTCGGCCTTCAGGCTGGCTTTGAAAAAGCGGCTGCAAGGCAGGCAGCTCAGGTCGGCATTGCCATTCGTTAAACTCACCAGCACGTATCGTTGGCTAAGCACTTCCAGAACGGCTTCCACATCGTCGAATAGCGAGACTCGCTGGCGCGCGTCGAGGAAGTCGGCGAATACCGCGTTGGCGATGGCTTCGCTCTGTTCCCCATAGTCGCAGCTCTGCAGCGCCTGGATCAGGCTGATACGCCGCCAGTCACTGATGTGGTGCCGCAGCTCGGGTCGGTGCTGCAGCAAGGCGATACGCTGCTGACGGAGGTCGTCCGGTGTATAGCGGGCTACCAACCGGGGCGCTTGCCTCTCCAGCTCACGGTAGAAAACGGCTTCGGCGTGCTCCAAGACCGGTCGGCTTGGCCAGAAGGTATCGTCGAGGTCGAAGCTGATGGCGTGGATGCGGCCCATGCTTAATCCTTTTTTCTCCGTCGTCCAGCGCGGGGGTGGGCTTGGTCATACACCCGCGACAGATGTTGAAAATCGAGATGGGTGTACACCTGCGTCGTCGACAGATTGGCGTGCCCGAGTAATTCCTGTACGCCACGCAGGTCGCTGCTGGATTCCAACAAGTGACTGGCAAAGGAGTGCCTCAGCATGTGCGGGTGAAGATTTTCGGGGATACCCTGTTGTCGGGCCCGGTATTTCAAGCGCTGCTGGATAGCGCGATGCCCCAGCCGCCGCCCTTGCAGGCTGGTGAACAGTGCCTCGTTGTCACTGTGTGGCCGAATGCGCAGCCAGGCATTCAGCGCGCGTACGGCCATTCGTCCCACCGGCAGGTGGCGACTTTTCCTGCCTTTGCCCGTGACCAGGACAAGGCCTTCGCGTAGGTCTAGATCACCCAAATCCAGCGAAGCCAGTTCAGCGAGACGCAGTCCGGAGGAATAAAACAGCTCCAGTATGGCGCGATCGCGAAGGTCGATGGGCTCGTCACCGGGAAAAGCGAGTAGCTGGTTGACCCGGTCCGCGTCCAGCGTTTTGGGTAAGGGGCGACCACGTTTGGGCGCCGCGATACCTTCGGCAGGGTTGCGTTTGGCGCCGTGGTAACGCATTTGATGCTTGTAAAAGCTGCGCAGTGAAGACAGTAGCCGCTGGATACTGGCTGGCGAGGCCTTGTGACTGCGCTCTGCGGCAACAAGCTGGCGGATGTGTCCGCTGTCGAGCTGTGCGCTGTCTGTAAAATGGTGTTGAGCGCAAAAGCTTTCCAGCGTCACCAGGTCGCGTCGGTAGGCCTCCAGCGTGTGTGGAGACAAGCGGCGAACATTGGCCTGGTAGCGGAGAAACTCTTGAACCTGTTCCTGCAATGGCATGGTGCGATCTTGTCTGAAGGATGCGCACAGCTTAGGGCTGTGCGGGAAGAACGGCAAGCTGGCATCGAACTATGCGATGCATTCCGGCTTCCAATCCGGCGTCATTGTGGTACAAACAGAAACGATGGCTGTGAAGACAATAAACACAATAGAGAAGCCTATGAGCGCTCCACGTATGCCGCAGATTCACGAATCACCTCCCTGGTGGCGGACCCTGCCGGAAGACTTCTACTGTCAATCGGATGGCACAGAGCTGGATGGCGAGTCCCCCATTCAGGTATACAGCACTGCCGCCGCGGATCGTGCATTGCGCAGTGTGCTGGGCTGCGCGATCAGCGCGTCGCTGCTACCTAAACTGGCGCTGCAGCCTCGGCTGTTGTCGGATGAGCGGCAGGCCATGGATTTTTATGCCGCACTGGCAGAACAGCGGGATGCGGATCGGGTTTTCCCTGTGCCGCCCGCGGTCAATGTCTGTGCGCAGTCGCCATCGCGCTGGCAGCGTTGGCGAGAGCCGGCTCCTACCTCACTGCTCAGCTTCGACAGTCCATTCGAGCCGTTAAATCCGGAGATGACCGATCGCTACTTGGCGAATCGGCGGAACCGGCGTGCTGAGGTGCAGCTCTGGAGTCATCCGGAAGGGCCGCGCCCCACATTAATTTTTGTGCACGGTGTGGTTGCCAGCGATTATCGTTTTAACAGTCGCTTTTTCTCGCTGCCGTGGTTCTATGAGCGCGGCTACGATATCGCCCTGTTCACCATTCCCTTCCACGGAAGCCGGGCAGAGCGACGTTCGCTGTTCAGTGGTCAGGGGCTGTTTAGCGGTGGTTTCTCGCAGCTCGCTGAGGGAATGTTGCAGTCGATCTGTGACTTGCGCGTGCTGTTTGATTATCTGGTTGCGCGGGGCGCACCGCATGTGGGGATTTCCGGCCTCAGCTTGGGGGGGTATCTCAGTGCTCTGCTAGCTGTTGTAGAACCGCGTCTCGCGTTCTGTATTCCTAACTCGCCACTGGTGGCGCCCGTCGACACTATTCGCAGTTGGCAGCCGACCAGGAGCTTTATGGAATTGATCCAACAGCGCTCAGGCCTGTCTGCTCAGGATCTGCGTCGGGGCATGGCGGTTCACAGCCCGCTGAGCTACCAGCCGGTACTCAACCCGGAGCGAGTGATGATTATCGGCGGTGCGGGGGATCGCTTCACACCGCCGCGATTTGTCCGGCTGCTGCATGCCCACTGGCCCGATAGCTACCTGCACTGGTTTCCGGGCAACCACTTACTGCATTTTGGTCGCCAGCAATACTTGCAGCTGATGCTGTCATTTATGGACAGCCACTGCCAGGGCGCGACGTTGCAGGAGCGCGGCCTGGCGTAAATCAGCTGGCAATCGGCGGATCTTCTCCCGGCGCGGGCGGGTACGACTCTGGTTCAAACTCTTCCAGGAATTCGCTGTAGTGTTGCAGTGCTTCTTCGATGTCGGCTTTGTACTTGGCAATGTGGAACAGCGCGTCGCCTTCGTAAATTAACGGCAAATAACTCCGGCCAATCACAATGCCGGCCTCATTGGCACAGATTTCCACATCGCCACCGCTGTCGCTGATGGGGTCGGAAATCACGCCTATCACTTCACCGGCTTTGACGAAGGCGCCCAGCGGGACCAGCGCGCGGAGTACCCCGCTGACCGTCGCGCGAACCCAGTAGGACTGGTTGGTGACCATCGGTGTGCGGCGCGGTTTTTTACTGCGTGAGGCGGGCAACATGCCGATGTGACGCATCACATTAATAATCCCCGAGACCCCGGCGCGAATGGCCACTTCATCGAAGCGCAGCGCTTCGCCAGCCTCGTAGAGCAGCACGGGAATATCCTGCTCGCTGGCTACTGCGCGCAGCGAGCCATCGCGGGTTTTGGCGTGCAGCATGACCGGTGCCGCAAAGGCTTCGGCCATACCGCGGGTTGTTTCGTCCTGAAGGTCGGCACGAATCTGAGGAAGATTGCCGCGATGGCGAGCGCCGGTATGCAGGTCGATACCGTAGTCGCATTGAGCAACCACCTCATTGTAAAAACTGTGCGCAACGCGGCCGGCCAGAGAGCTTTTTGGCGAGCCGGGAAAGGAACGGTTGAGGTCGCGCCCATCCGGCAGGTAGCGGTTATTGTTCAGAAAGCCGTGAACATTGACAATGGGAATGGCGACCAGCGTGCCGCGCAAAGACCGCAGCGCACGGTGTTGCAGTAGCCGCCTGACGATTTCTACCCCGTTGATTTCATCGCCGTGAATGGCCGCACTGACAAACAGCGTGGGGCCTTCTCGTTTACTGCGCACCGCCTTGATGGTGATGGACAGTTCGGTATGGGTATAGAGCTTGGCGACAGGCAGTTCGATCTGCTGTCGTGTGCCGGGCAGGATCTCTGTCCCGGCAATCATCAGTTTTTTGGCTTTGGTGGCCTGTCGGCGGCGTGTGGACTTAGTGCCTCGCGGTTCGGTCACTCATTAGCTCTCCTGGGACGTGACCGATTGATTCTACACTGCTTTTGTCTCAGATCAGCCCTTGCCGCGGGTTTTGTTTTTATAGGGCGCGGCATTTTCTTCAATAAATTTAATGATCTCGCCCGCGACGTTTTTGCGGCTGGCATTTTCGATGCCTTCGAGCCCCGGCGAGGAGTTGACCTCCATTACCAGCGGACCGCGGGAGGAGCGCAGAATATCGACCCCCGCCACATTCAGCCCCATGATTTGGGCGGCTTTGACGGCGGTGGCCCGCTCTGCCGGAGTGAGTTTGGTCAGCTCGGCGGTGCCGCCACGGTGCAGGTTAGAGCGAAACTCGCCATTGGAGGCCGTGCGTTGCATGGCGGCAACGACGCGGCGGCCAATCACCAGGCAGCGTACATCGGAGCCCCCCGCTTCCTTGATGAACTCTTGAACCAGAAAGTCCGCCTTCAATTCCCGGAAGGCATCGATAACACTCTCTGCGGCTTTGGCGGTTTCTGCGAGCACCACACCACGGCCCTGGGTGCCGGCCAGCAGTTTAACGACGACCGGCGCGCCGCCCACCAATTTGATCAGCTCCTTGGTGTTGTGAACATCGTGAGCAAAACTGGTAACCGGCATACCGATATTCTTGCGAGATAACAGTTGCAGTGCCCGCAGCTTGTCGCGGGAACGGCCGAGAGCGACCGACTCGGTCAGGCTGTAAGTGCCCATCATTTCAAACTGGCGGATAACGGCCAGGCCATAGGTCGTGATGGACGCGCCAATGCGGGGGATGACGGCGTCGAAGCCTTCCAGCTTTTCGCCCTTATACCAGATGGCCGGCTCGTTGGAGCTGAGTTCCATATAGCATTTCAAGGTGTCGAGCACGCGCACTTCATGCCCGCGTTCCTTGCAGGCTTCCACCAGACGGCTGGTGGAGTAAAGACGGCTGTTGCGCGACAGTATGGCGATTTTCATGCTGACTCTCTCTCGGCGCATTGCGCCTGTTTGCTGCTGAATGATTATTGGGCCTGGCTGACGCAGTAGGACCGGCTGGGATCCACAACATAGCGTCCGGACATTGCTGTGCGACCGATTAACATGCGAAACAACATGTCGGAACGGTCGGCCAGCGTCACCTCTGCGACAATGTGTTCGTCGCCGAGTTGCAATGCCGTTTCAATCACATAGCGCATGCTGCGATGGCCGCCGGAATCGGTGACCTGCCGGTAGTCTTTAACTTTTGCCCGGCAGCAGATTGTCTCGTCGTTGTCGTGCTGATGGGGATGGATTTTGAAGTTCACCCAGAGCTGACCGTCGATGTCTTCGGTTTGAATGTCGAAGGCGTGCAGCGAAGAGCTGCGGGCGCCGGTATCCACTTTGGCCTTGAGTCGCGCTATGCCTAATTCTGGCAGACATACCCACTCGCGCCAGCCCAGCACGGTTTGTGTAGATGGTGATGTTGTCAAAATCTGTTCCTGTCACGGCTGAATGCATAAACCTCTGTGCCAATGACAGTAGCACAGGGGCGGCGATTATGCGTGAACGGGGGAAACGGGAGAAGTGAAATTTTAAAGAAGGGCAGCCGCCTGGGGGGCGGCTGCCTGAGGGGCTTACTTACGGATCATGGTGTTGAGGGTTTTCTCGGCTTTTTCCCCATAGGGAGGCAGCATGCCACCCAGTTTCTGGAAGTTGACGCCGCTCTGTTTGTACACCGCCTTGGCGTGGCTGAAGGTAAGGAAGCCATCTTTGCCGTGATAGTAGCCCATGCCGCTGGGGCCGATGCCGCCAAAGGGCAGGTCTTCACAGCTCACGTGGAAAATGACGTCGTTGATGGTCACCGCGCCGCTGGTGCTGCGATCGAGAATGCGGCGTTGTTCCGCCTCGTTCTTGCCAAAATAGTACAGAGCCAGCGGCCGCGGACGGGCATTGATATAGTCCAGACAGTCGTCGACACTGCGGTAGCTCTTCACGCAGACAATCGGACCAAACAGCTCTTCCTGCATTACCTTCAGCTCATCACTGGGGTTCACGACCAGTGTCAGCGGCAATTTGTGGGTGCCGCTTTGCTGGCTGAAATCTTCATTGGCGGGGTTGAACTCGCGGATATCCGCCCCCTGCTCACGGGCATCGGCCAGATAGCTTTGCAGGCGCTGATAGTGGCGGGCATTAACCACGGAGCTGTAATCGGGGTTGTTCAGCAGTGAGCTGAACAAGGTGCCGAGATAACTCATGGTGCCGCTGACAAATTCCTCCAGCTTGGCCTCTGGCACCAGAATGTAATCGGGCGACAGGCAGACCTGACCGACGTTGAGGATTTTGCCGTTGACAATACGCTCAATGGCCTCGTTCATCGGGTAACTGTCGCTGATAATCACCGGCGACTTGCCGCCCAGCTCCAGCGTCACCGGCGTGAGGTTGTCGGCAGCGGCGCGCATAATGTGGCGGGCAATGGATGTCGCGCCGGTAAAAATAATGTGGTCGAAGGGGGCCGCCGAGAAGCTGGCGCCCACGTCCGGACCGCCGTTGATGGCAACCAGTTCTTCGGGCTTGAAATACTTGGCAATTAACTGCTCCATCAGTTCGCCGGTTTGAGGGGTGACTTCCGAGCACTTGATCATGGCGCGGTTACCGGCCGCAAAAATGCCGGCGAGCGGGGCGAAGATGGTGTTAACGGGGAAGTTCCAGGTGCCGATAATGCCGATCACACCCTTGGGCTGGAATTCCACGCGGGCCTTGGCGCCCAGCAGGTTCATCGGAAACGGTGCTTTACGCTTTTCCGTCTTCATCCACTTTTTCAGGTGCTTTTTGCTGTATTTCAGGCACTCAATAGTGGCGTAGATGTCAGACATCAGTGACTGGTGGCTGCTGCGGTGACCGAAGTCAGCGCTGAGCGCATCAACAATGGCATCGCGGTTGTCGAAAACAAGATCAATGGCGCGCTGCAGTCGGTCGATACGCGTTTCTGCGCTGACCGCGCCTTCGGCAAGGTAGGCATTGCGTTGTGCGTTGAGGAGGCGCTGAATCATATCAGCGGCATTATTATCAACCTGGCTGTTCATAGTGTTTCTCCCGCTTAAACTTGTTGGTTGTCAGTCTGTATTGTTATTGACGGGACGCTGCCCGTCTTGGTTGTCTCCCCACCCATGGTTATGGGTAAGGAGGCTCAGGAACATCGCTCACAAGGACTATATGCCCATGAATGCTATTTCCAGAATTTTGCTTTGCCTGTCGTTAACCACGCCGCTGCTCGCCTGCGCTGGCGAGACGCCCGAGAAGCCCCATGTTGCGGTGCAGGGATATGCCGAAGTTGAGGCGTTGCCTGACAGTGCTGAGCTGAGTTTGCAGATTGTCGCTACCCGCGATTCTGCGGCGGACGCTAAGGCTGACGTCGACCGCCGTGTTGCCAAGGTACTGGCGGCGGCACGGGGTCAAAATATTACGGATGACGCGATTCGCGCCTCGCAGATTCGTGTTGCACCTGATTACCAGTGGGAAGACGGCACGCGTCAGCTCAAGGGGCAGCGCGTTGAGCGCGAGGTGGTGATTGAATTGGCTGACCTGGAACGCTACGGCGCGTTGGTGGATGCGCTGGTGGAGGCGGGTATCGACCAGCTGGGGAATGTTCGTTTCCTGGTATCCCAGCGCGAGGCGTTGGCCGCGCAGGCTCTCAAGGCGGCGGTGGCCGATGGTCGCGAGCGGGCGGCGCTGCTGGCTGGGGAACTGGGCAGCAAGCTCGATAAAATCTACAGCATCAATGCCAATGCGACGCCGATTCAGCCTCGCGCTGATCGCGCGGTCATGATGATGGAGGCCAAGGCGGCCGATGCGCCAATGCTGCTGGGGAAAGAGACCATCTCTGCACGGGTGTCGCTGGTGTTCACTCTGGATTGAGTGGGCATAAAAAAAGCACCCAGATTCTGGGTGCCAAGCGGGGGTGCTACTATGGAGACGGTTGCGTCGAGGGACGGGGTGCGCCGCTCTTTTCAAACATGGTTCCATCATAGTGCGACCCCTCATGTCACAATATTCGTAAATGTGCCTAGCGCCGTAATCACTGACCGAGACCCCGCTCAGAGTTTGTCGCGAAAGCGAAGTAACTGCTCCGGTGCACGGTTGAAATCGAACACGGTATCGGGCAGTCGAACGGCTTTCTCGATTTGTGGTGAGGTGTAGGTATAGCAGGCGCCATACATATAGTCGCGGGCGTCATTGGCCGCTTCGCCGGCAATGGCGTTGAGATTGTAGCGGCGGGCACTGGCGACAAAATAGCCTTTTTGCAGCGCAAAGGCGGCGCGTTTGGCGTCGCCACTGAAGGTCGTGCCGGCCCATTTAGTGAAGCCTTTGAACAGCACGTTTCCCGCCAGCGCTTCCGGGGCCTGAATCACCCAGTCGCGACACAGCCAGCGGTGTACCAGCTCACCATCTACAAAGATTTCCGCGGCATTGGGGGCATCCCCCTGTTCATCGTCGATACGGATTTCATAGTTTCGCTCTCCCGGCCCCCTCACCGCTTGGGCGATCGCCAGCAGTGCCAGGTCGTAGAGATGTGTGCAGTTAGCGGTCGGATTGCTGTTGGCGATCAGCAGATCGCTGTCATCACTGATGGGCAGACCGCGTAATGCCTGTAATGGCTCGACTGCACCGGGGCAGGTGCTGAAGGGGATGCGCAGCGTTTCGGCGTGAATCGCCGTAAGCTGCTGGCCATCGTGCTGCAGTGTGAGACGAAAGGCGTGGTGATGGTCTTCCAACTCTGCCAACACCTCTGACTCACTGGCCCGCAAGCGAATATGGCGACGGAAACAGCCCTCGCCGTACTCCGGGTTCAGTGGGTAATCGTTAAATGTCGACATGCTGCTCCTCCACACTAGACTGTCAGATACTAATCGCTTCCGGTGGAAAGCGATTGACCGTTTCGGTCTTTTTGGTTGACGCTTGGGGTCAGCGAAGAATGCACAAATAAGAGGAAATGGCATGTTGCGAGGATATCTGGGCTTTCTGGCGCTCGTTTGGGCGGGAATTGGTCTGGTGTTATTGGTGATGCCGGAGGCCCTGGAGGGCTATGCCGGCGTGCGAGCGGAGAGTGGTGTGGCCAAGGCCGAGTTGCGTGCCATGTATGGCGGTCTGAGTCTGGCGGTTGCCATGGCGACGTCGATGGCGTTGATCCGAGCCTGCTGGCAATTTCCGGTACTGTTTATGCACGCGGTGTTGTGTGTCGGTTTGGTCGGAGGTCGCCTTGCGGGCCTGTTTCTGGATGATGCCGGATCCCCGTATACCTATGGTGCGCTGAGCTTTGAAGTGGGCTCGGCGCTGATTTCTATCCTCTTGCTGCGCAAGGTTCAGCCCGCTCAGGAGACTTGAGATGGACGAATATCAACAGTTGGTCAGCGTCATTTCCCTGACTATGGGCGTGGCCTGGGCCAGTGGTATCAACCTCTATGCAGCAATTCTCGTGTTGGGGCTCGGTGGTGCCAGCGGCGGCATTGCTCTGCCTGAGAGTCTGGATATCGTACAGAGCCCCCCGGTGATTATGGCAGCGGGATTGATGTTCGCTGTTGAGTTCTTTGCCGACAAGATTCCCGGTGTGGATACTGGCTGGGATGCCCTGCATACGTTTATTCGCATTCCCGCCGGCGCCTTGTTGGCCGCAAACAGCGTGGGTGATGTCAGCCCGGCACTGCAACTGGCGGCGGGCATTGTCGGGGGATCGGTCAGCTCGGTTACCCACGCCGCCAAGGCCAGCACGCGGGTGATGATCAATACCTCACCCGAGCCGGTTACGAACTGGGCGGCGTCCATCAGTGAGGATCTCGCCGTATTCGGCGGCCTGTGGCTGGCGTTAAATCACCCCATGCTGTTTTTGGCGCTGTTTGTACTGTTTCTGTTGCTGCTTATTTGGCTGCTGCCGAAGCTGTGGCGTGGCATCGCCCGGCTGTTGCGCAAGATCGGGCAATGGCTGGGGCTGACTGATGTGATGCGCGAGGAAATCAATCCGGGACCGGAGGAAGCCGCGGCATTCACCGAGGAGCTGCAGCAAGTGGAGCGTATGCATCGAGAGGGCAGTCTGACCGACGAGGAATTTGCCCAGGCTAAGCGACGGTTGTTGAACAGTTGACGGATGGTGTGACATTAATCACATAATGTGACGATCACCTCGTTGCTGCGCAGTAATCGGCGGGCGGCGCTGTAAAAATAGCGGCTACCTCTGCCGCAGACCAAGGATGACTCGTTACATGCAACGCCTTCGCCCACATTGCCAGGCCGTACTGTTGCTTGCGGCCGCGAGCCTGATGCCGGTCAACCTTGCCCGGGCAGGCTTGCTGCTGGATTTGACTGAACGTCTGGGGCTGATGCCGGTGGTGGAAGGCCTCAGCGACACCACGGGTCTGGCTCTGGACGATATCGTGCTCGGTCTGGATGCCGCCCTGTCGGTTCCGGGTGCGGATATGACAGCGATGCCCTTGGCGCCTGCCGATATGGGAATGAGTTCCGCGCAGATGGCAGACCTTGCCGCCATGGATGAACCGGCCACATTGTCTGCCGGGGAGTTAGCGGCGCTTTCTGCGGCGGTGGACAGCCCACTGGCCAATGCCGGTGACCAACCTGCCTTGCACACCCCGCAGCCGCTCAGCCCCACTCTGGAACTTGCCTATGCGCAAACGGCCGGTCAGCGCTGTGTCGACAGCGATGCCGATGGAGTCTGTGATCGTGATGATCAGTGTCGCAGCACGCCACCGGGGCAGCGGGTCATGGCCAATGGCTGCCACCTTGATGCAGCCGCGCCCTTGCGGCTGGACGGTGTCCACTTTGCCAATAACCGCTGGACGCTGGACAGCGCGGCTCATCGAGAGCTTCAGCAGGTCATCGCCATTTTGAAGGATACCGGTCCAGGCGCTGTTGAAATTGCCGGGCATACCGACGCCCGTGGCAGTGCGCAATACAATCTGGCGCTGTCGGAAAAGCGCGCTGAGGCTGTGCGTCGTTATCTGATTGAGGCGGGCATTCCCGCCCAGCGTCTGCGCGCTCGCGGCTACGGCGAGTCACAGCCCCTGCGCAGCGGTAATGATGCGAGCAGTTATGCGGCTAACCGCCGTGTTGAACTGCGCCTGCAGCCCCGCTAATCCCACACCAATGTTCAATGAGTCCCCGAATAAGGAGCACGCACATGGCGATTGACCTGCCTCCGGTCATGCCCCCACAACTGGCTACACAGGAACAGATTCAGCAGGCCGAGCGCTTTGAGGGTGCCGTGGTTGAGCGACGGATTAATGGTGTGTTGCTGCGGGTGATGAACGCGCCGTATCTCTCTGCAGAGCAGCTGCAAGCGCTGTTGGCCGAGGCCGATAGCCCCTCCGCCGCCATTACGGCACTGGGTCGTCGTTACTACAGTATGGGGCAGTTGCTGGTATCGCTGCAGTACTACCGTATTGGTGACACGGTTACGGTGATGGTCGACCAGAGCCGGGTGCAGGGCTTGCGCGGTAATCCCAGAGTGACGCATTTCTTTGGCGGTTTGGTCGGCGATGCCGATCTTCAGCTCCATGAGTTTGACCGTGCCCGTGTCCCGGCCAATATCTACTCTCAGCGGGCGGGGCTGGACTACCAGATCAGCTACGAGCATCACCCCGATCAGGCGGTGATTCTGGATTTTATCGAGCAGCCTGCGGCCGAGCTGGATGCCGGCGATCTGGGTGTTGAAGTGAACAATCAGGGTAGCCGTTTTCTGGGTCGCTATTTCGCCCAGCTTGACGGTGCGCGGCGTTTTTCCACGGGGACGGAATTGCGCGGCGCCTACCGCACCGTGGTGAGCGACTGGGGGGAGGCCCGGGATGGCGATGATTACCACCAGTTCTCGCTGGGTGTCGATCAGCCGCTGCGCTATGGGGTCTATGGCATCGAGGCGTCACATATTCAGTACAAGCGCCGCTTTGAGGTGGAAAACGTAACGGGGGGTGGTTTCTGTTTGCCACCGTTGATCCCCTGTACCCCTGTCACACAAACACAGGTGCTGCCACTCGAAGCCGAGATCAGCGAAGTGACTTTGCAGGGGGAGCAGCTCCTGTACAGTAATCCACTGCGACGACTGAACCTTTTCGAGCGTTTAAGTTATGTGGACTCTGAAATCTCGCCAGAACAAGGTGGCGACGCTTTGCTGGATGAGAAGTACGCTGCGCTTGAAGTCGGGGCGCGTTACACCATGCGCGAGACACTGTTCGGGAAACCGGCGGTTGCACGCATTGAACTGGCGGCGAAGGCGGGGCTGTCTGATGATGACGGAAGCTTTGGCAGGGAACAGGGCAACGACGTCGCAATTGGCCGCCGCAGCGCAGAGTTTTTGATCGCCAAGCCCGCAGCGGCTCTGAACCTGTCGGTGGCAGAACGCAGTGAGTTGCGGCTGTCATTTCAGGGGCAATGGGTTGACGATGTACAGCTCCCTCAGCAACAACAGTGGGTATTAGGCGGTAGCCAGAGTCTGTCGGCATGGCTGCCGGGCACCTTGATTGGTGATGATGGCTACTTGAGTAGTGTGGCCTTGCAGCGCCGCTATGAGTGGGGACGTTGGCGGCTAGTCAGCTCGATTTTTGTGGAATACGGCAGTGCCCGCTTCAGTGACAACAACAACGAGCTGGGCGACTGGCAGTCGCTGGCCGATGCGGGCGTTGGCTTAACACTGGATACCGATTTTGGGCTGCAGAGCCGACTGCTGGTGGCGACGTCAATTCATGAGGATGTCAGCGATGAAGCGCGCCTCAGTCAGCAGGAAGCTGACTTTTTCTGGACCCTGCGCTGGCAGCTTTAAGCGTCAGTGCCGGTCTTCCAGCAACTCCAATAATTGGTCCAGTTGTCCCCGCTGCTCCTCGTTGAGGGGGGCCAGCCAGGTGGCTTGCAGATCGCACAACTTCGTCATTGCGGCTTCGGCCAGCCGGGCTCCTTCCGGACGCAGCTGAACCAGTTGGCTACGGCCATCTTCCGGGTTCTCCGGGCGTTCAATTAAGCCCGCCGCTTCCAGGCGTTTCAGTAATTTGGTCAGGCCACCCGAGCTGATGAGCAGCGCTTTGCACAGTGCAGTGGGCGTCACGCGGTGAGGGTAGGGCTGGCGCTTGAGTGCGGCAAGCACGTTGAACTCGCCATGCTGAAGCGACAGTGAACTCAGCAGCTCGCCGCTGAGGCGCCGGTAGTCATCCGCAACCCGGAGTAGGCGCAGTACCGCTGGGTGATTATTGCGGTAGGCAGCGGGCCAGTTGTGGCGCTGATGTTCTCTAAGTTCGCGGATACTTATGCGGCGATCGTCCATTGCAGAGGTAACTTTGTCAGCGGGGAGGCGAGCTATATTATCTTGCTGGAAAGATAAATCCTAGCTACCATGCTGCTCCTTAGCTGTTGGAGCTTCCATGAACACGCGCCCCGTTTCTCTGTCATTCATTTTTTTGCTGGCTGCAGTATTCGCCATGTCGCCGTTGGCTATCGATCTGTATTTGCCAACGATTCCCAGCATTGCGGAGGATTTCGGTGCGCCGGTGCAGCAGCTCGCGATTACCGTCAGCCTGTATATTCTCGGCTTGAGTGTGGGGCAATTTTTCGGCGGGCCACTCAGTGATTACTGGGGGCGCCGTCAGGTACTGTTTCTTGGTTTGGCCGTTTTTGCTGCTGCCAGCCTGGTCTTGGCCTGGGCGAATACCCTGGAAGTTTTCTGGGGCGCAAGAGTGTTGCAAGCCATTGGTGGTGGATTTGCCGCGGTTGTGGTGCCGGCGATGATCCGTGACAACACGGAAGGCCAGGCGACGGCGAAGCTGTTTTCCCTGATCGCGCTGATTACAATTTTTGCGCCGGGGATTGCGCCGGCATTGGGAACGTTGATTTTCAGCCTATCGGGCTGGCGGGCGGTGTTTGTGGTGTTGACGGTGTACGCCCTGGTTGTGCTGGCGGCAACCTGGCGTTTTTTGCACAGTCCGGCGAGACCACACGTGGCCGTGGGCGCGGCGCCACAAAGTCTCCTACAGCGGTATCGCCATGTGCTGGGGCACGGCATGGCCATGCGTTATTTGCTGGCGCAGGGCTTGAGTTTCGCTGTGATGATGAGTTTTCTGGTGAACTCGTCACTGGTTTACATTGAACACTATGGGCAGAGTGAATCGATGTTCTCACTGCTGTTTGCCGCCAACATCATCACGCTGGGAGTGGGCAATCGCATCAATGCCTACCTGTTGAATACGGTCTCGCCAGCGAGAATTCTGTTCGGGGCACTGCTGTTGCAGAGTGGTGCCTGTGTGGCGCTGCTTATCGCCACGCCCTTTGATCCGCCGCTCTGGCTGGTGGTTATGCTGGTGATGCTGAGTATTGGAGCGCTGGGTGGCGCGATGGGGAATTCTCAGGCTTGCTGCCTTCACTTCTTTCCCCACCACAGTGGCATCGCTTCGGCACTGCTGGGTAGTGCGCAATACCTGATTGGTGCGGTGCTCAGCGGTATTTCCACGCGTTTTGTCAGCGAATTGATCTGGCCAATGAGTATTGCCATGGTGGCTTGCGCCCTGTTGGCGTTGCTGTCATTGCCAAGGCCCAGCCGCTTCGAACAGATCCTGGAAAAGGAGCATTCGGCGGCCTAGGGCTTAGCTTGTTTTGCAGAGTTCAAGCCAGCGGATAATGCCCTCGCTGAGGTATTTCTGGCGGTGAAGAATAAAGTAAAAATTGCGCCGCAGATCTCTTCCGGGGGTTTTAAGCGCCACAAGGCGGCCGCTGGCGATAGCGCCTTCCAGTGATACCTGAGACAGGCAGCCGATGCCCAGGCCGTTTTCCACTGCCCGCTTGATGGCTTCGGTATGCTGAAGCTCGAGACGAATATCCATACTGGGAAGCAATTCATACATCGCACGATCAAAGGCTTGTCGCGTGCCTGAACCGGGTTCCCGAAGAATCCACTGAGCGCCGCGCAAGTCGTCGTCAGTCAGCAGGGTTTTCGTTGCCAGTGGGTGACGCGGGCTGCAAAACACCTGCAGTTCATCCTCTCGCCACTTGCTGACCTCAAGGTCGGGATGTTGCAGTTCGCCCTCCACCAGCCCCATATCCAGTTTGAAGTTCAGCACTTGCTGACTGATGGTCTCGGTGTTCGCCACATTGAGTTTCACGCTGGCGCTGGGATAGCGCTGGATAAATTCGGCCATCAGGTCCACGGCCAGGTAGTTACCAATGGTCAGCGTTGCACCGATATTCAGTTCGCCGATCCGGTCGTGCTGGCGCAGCGCGCGTTCCAGTGCTTCTGCCTGATCAAGCAGTGCTTCTGCCTGTGGGCGAAGGGCCCGCCCCAGTTCATTGATTTGCAGTCGCTTACCGATGCGATCGAACAATTGGATAGAGAACTGGGTTTCCAGGTCTTTCAGGGCGCTCGACGCTGCCGACTGTGACATGGCGAGCTGTTCAGCGGCGCGGGTGATATTTTCGGTATGAGCTGCTGCGAGAAACACCTGGAGCTGTCGTAGGGTGTAGTGCATATCTGTATCGCCGATAATTAAAATCAATATAAGTTGTTTTGCCGATATAATAGTTCCGCCGTACAGTGACTGCAACGACAAACACCTGCCTTGGTGAAAGTGCAGGGTGCAGAGACTGAAGAAAGGAGCGAGAGATGAGCAATATCATTGCCGAGCGAGTGATCAGCGTTCACCACTGGAACGACACGCTGTTCAGCTTCAAAACCAGCCGCGACCCCTCGTTTCGCTTTAAAAACGGCCATTTCACCATGATTGGCTTGCCGCAGGATGGCCGCCCGCTGATGCGTGCCTACAGCATTGTTAGCGCCAACTACGAGGACGAGCTGGAGTTTTTCAGTATCAAAGTGCCGAACGGGCCACTGACCTCGCGTTTGCAGAAGATTGCCGTCGGTGACGAGGTGCTGATCAGCCGCAAGCCAACCGGAACCCTAATTGCCGATAACCTGTTGCCGGGCCGGAATCTCTATCTGCTGGCAACCGGGACCGGGCTGGCGCCGTTTATGAGCATTATCAAAGATCCGGATATTTACGAACAGTTTGACCGGATTATTTTGACTCATGGTGTGCGCTACGAGAGTGAGCTGGCGTATCAGTCCTTCATTCGCGACCATCTGCCTCAGCACGAATACTTTGGCGAGGTAGTCCGTGACAAGTTGACTTACTACCCCACCGTCACCCGTGAGAAATACGAGAATCAGGGGCGTCTGACGGATCTTATTCGCAGTGGCAAGTTGATGGCGGACATCGGTCTGCCCGCACTCAATCCCGAGCATGACCGTTTCATGCTCTGTGGCAGTCCGGCCATGTTGAAAGACAGCTGCACCCTGCTGGATAGCTTGGGCTTTCGCGAAACCCGCGCGGGTGAGTACGGACACTACGTGATTGAGCGGGCGTTTGTTGAGCACTGATTGCCGGGTATCGAAGCATCTATGGCCTGATTTCGACGGAATCGGGCCATTTTTTTTAGGATGTCACGCGCTGCTGGTGGAGTCAGGCTGCGGCTCTTGCTAAGTTACGGCTTTCTATTCGCCTAAGACCGTGGTCGTATGCTTAAGAAAATCCTGATTGCGCTTGTTATTCTGATCGTTGCTGCAGCGATCGTGCTCCGTTACACGGAGCGACCGGAGCCATTGCCGGCCGAGTCGGTCACAGCACAATGGCTGATGCCCGGCAGTTATGACGTCAGCTATTTTGATGTCACGCTTACCGATGACACGCGTGTTACCCAGGCGAATGGTGATTTTGCCGGCAGCGATCAGCGGTTACTGAAGACGCGCATCTGGCATCCCAATCCGATTCACAGCCGTGCGCCGCTGATTATTTACAGCCACGGTTTTATGTCGACGCGCACGGGTGGCACCTACCTCGCTGAGCAGCTTGCCAGTCACGGTTACATTGTTGCGGCCATGGATTACCCCCTTACTAATTTCAACGCGCCCGGCGGCCCGTTGGTGAAGGATGTCGTCAATCAGCCGGGAGATATCCGTTTTCTGCTCGACCAGTTTCTGAGCTGGGATCAGGAAAAAGGGCATGACTTTTACGAGGCCATAGACAGCAACCGTATCGCGGTGATGGGGCTGTCGCTGGGCGGAATGACCTCCACAATGGCCGCTTTTCATCCCCGGATGCGCGACCCTCGAATAGCCGCCGCGATTTCCATTGCCGGGCCAAGTTATGTGTTTGCGCCAGATTTCTATCGCCAGCGCTCGCTGCCCTACATGATGATTGCGTCGCCAATCGATGCGCTGGTGAACTATGAAGACAACGCGCAACACCTGCCTGAGCAGGTGCCCGGGGCTACCTTGGTGAGTATTGATAAAGCCTCACACACTGGTTTTGCTGATATGGCGAAATGGTTGCGCTGGCTGGATAACCCGGACAGCATTGGCTGCCATCAGGTCAAGCAGGGGCTGGAGAAGAGCGAGGGCGACGACTGGAGCGCGGAAATTGGCAGTGTGGAAGAGGGAATCCTCTACAACCGGCAGCCGAGGCTCTGCGAGCTGGACCCGCTGCCTTCTGCAATGAACCCCATTCGCCAGCATTGGTTGACCCGCGCGGCGGTGTTTGCCTTTCTGGAGGAGCAGTTTGCGCTCGGCGAGCAGCGTCGTCTGGATGCCTCGCAGTTTCTCCGCCAACAGTTTCCGTCGGAACAAGCTGATGTGCATGTGCGCTTCAGCTCTCCGCGTGTACCCTGAGCGGACGGAGTACAGTGGTGCAGCATAAGGGATTGACGTTGCGTCTAATCGGTTTGGCTTGTGTATTGGCGGCAGGATTTTCTGTGAGCAAGGTTTTCGCGCAGGAGCCGCTGGCGGAATTTTTCCCCCCGCCGGAAATGGGGAGCGAGCCTGTCCGCAAATCGCTTTTGCGGGCGGAGCGTATGAACGCCGACCGCATGGACAGTTATCCTCGTGGAGGCCCGGATGCCATTGGTGGCGTGGGCGATTGGTGGCTGTCGAATGGTGTGATCTGCGCCGTGGTGAGCGATGTTGAGCACGATGCGGGCATCGTTCGCGGAGGTGGCAGTCTCGTGGATCTCGGCTATTGTGACCGCGACGACGATCAGTGGACATATGCCAACCTGCTCACCGGCCTGAGCAAAGATACGGCGATTCCCGTGCAGCGCGTCAAGGCAGAGCTTTCTGCGGTTAAGGCGGAGATCACCACGCTGGGACAGCGCGATGGCCTGCAACAGCTTATGCGTTTTCGCCTGACTCCCGACAGCACCGCGCTGGAGATGGAGGTGGAGATTCGCCGGACAGCGGACGGGGCGCCGCTTCGCATGAGCGGCTTGTTTACACTCTATTCTCAGCGCTCGTTGTCGCCATTCAGCTATTCCAGCTATGCGCCGTCGGCGACCCTGGGGTTTGAGCACCGTAAAATTGATCGTCACGATACCGGCTCTTTGATTTCCGGACTGATGCCGGCTGACTGGAATATTCTGGTCGGCAGTGAGCAATATCCCAGCGGAATCAGCTACGGGGTGCAGTTACAGTCCGCAGAATTAATTAAAGCGAGTGGAACGAGACTGGCGCTGCCGCGCTTTCTGGCCGTATTTCCCGACTACAGCCTGCACGGCTGGATGAGCCGCCCGCTGTGGTTGCAAAGCGAGCGTCTCAACTGGCTGTCGATGATTCAGAACCAGTTTATGGATCTCGACAAAAATGAGCGGCTGTTGGCTCGCTTTCGAATTGTGGTGGGCAAGCGCAGCGATGTTGCGGCGGTGACGGACCAGATTTATCGTGGACCGGTGTTGCGCGGTTACAGCAATCACCCCGATGTTTCCTTCAGTATTCGCGATGAAGATCAGATTCCCGTGACGCAGGTTCGGCCTGATGCCGATGGCAGCTTTACGGTACGTCTGCCAGACCGGGCGATGCGGGTGCGTGTTGAAGGCGTCAGCCCGGGGGGGCAAATGCTGGCCCGGGAACTGTCGGTAGTCGACAACCGCAATGACAGTGGCCGTTGGATGTTTGATCGCAAGGGCAGCTTCAAATTGCCGCGCAGTGCGCCGATGAGTCTGTACTTCTACGGCCTCGGGGAGACCGCTGACCCCGAGTTCCGCGATGACCTTCTGGGTTTCCGGCTTGACGGTGAGCCCTTGCCAGGCAGTGACCAGAGCAATCGTATTGATCTTGCCGGCGTGGATTCGGATCCTGAAACGGTGGCATTGCCAGCGGGTAATTACCGGGTGCTGGTAGGGCGGGGGATCGAGTATGACGTCGACGAATACCTGCTCACCGTGGTGGCTGGGGAACAAAGCCAGCTCCCTGTTCGTCCGCCGCGGCGTGTCTGGTTTGGTGAAGACTGGCGCAGCGCTGACCTTCATGTTCACAGCGGCGCCAGCTTCGATTCGGCACTGCCCTTCCCTGAACGTTTGCGCAGTTTTGTCGCGCAGGGTGCGGAGTTACTGGTGGCGAGCGAGCACAACCGGATCGTCGACCCGCGCCGAACCGTGGCCAAGATGGGCTTGAGTGACCGTGTGCAGGTGATTGTAGGGTCGGAAATCACCGGGCTTTCTCACAGCCCTGCAGCGCCGTTCACTATAGGCCACAGCAATGCTTTTCCGCTGCGTGCGCGTCCAAAAGAGTTCGCCGGCGGGCTGGTCAAAGTCGAGGGGCGGGCACTGCGTGAAGTGATTGCCGACGTGAAAAGTCGTGATCCAGGTGCCTTGTTCCAGCTAAATCACCCCCGTTCTACCGCGCCACTGGACAAAGATCTGGCGTTCTTCGAACACCTTTCCGTGGGGCGGGAATATGATCGCAGAGAACTGTTAAACAGCCCTGCTAACGAAAGCCTGCTGGCGGTGGATCCGGTCAGTGGTGCTCGCGATATCGATTTTGATTTGCTCGAAGTGCTCAACGGCAGCGAATTTGACGTATACGAAGCAGTGCGCGATGACTGGTTCTCACTGTTAAATCAGGGAGCGCGTCGTAGTGCAACGGGTAACAGTGATACCCACGGTCTGGCTCAGTTGGCCGCGGCGCCACGCAATTATATTTATTTGCCGGAGTCGGGGCCTCTGCCTGTCAGTGAAGCGTCCTTCGTAGAGGCACTGGCGGCGGGGCGCAGCTATATGACAACCGGGCCGTTCATGGACGTCACCCTCCGTCATGGTGAGCAGCAGCGGGGGCTCGGGGAGCGATTTGAAGGACGGCGCGGCGAACTGCATGTGCAGGTCCGCGCGGCACCCTGGGTGACGGTGGACCGCATGACGGTGTGGGTAAACGGTCGTATTTATCGACAGCTACCCTGCCGTGGCAACGATCACAAAACCATCGAGCTGCATGTTGAGAATGACGCTTGGGTGGTCGTTGAGTTGAAGGGACCCGCAGGAGAGCGCTATCAGCAGATGTTGCCGGGCTTATCGCCACTGGCGCTGAGCAATCCCATCTATATCGATGCGGACAGCAACGGACGTTGGCAGCCGCTGGGGAACTGAGCCAGCTATACATTTGTCATTAGTTCGGACAATACTTCAGCATGTGAATAGTGGCTGTTTTTTACGGGAATCACTGTGCCATTATCTCGTCAAAGGCTATATATCTGTAGAAACAGTAAAAACAAGCAGGGGGAATCATGATTCGTTTGACTAAACCAGTGCGCCTGGCGGCGCTGATGAGTGCGGCATTATTTATGGCCGCGTGTAGTATCGATCCGTACACCGGCGAGGAAAAAGCCAGCAACACCGCGAAAGGGGCGGGTTGGGGTGCTCTCGGTGGTGCCATTCTGGGTGCAGCGGTTTCCGATAAGGATCACCGCGAGCAAGGCGCCTGGATAGGTGCCGCGGCGGGCGCGGCCGCGGGTGGTGGTTACGGTTACTATATGGACCGCCAAGAAGCCAAATTGCGTGCCCGTCTTGAAGGTACAGGCGTTGGTGTCCAGCGTGTAGGCGACAGCATCAAGCTGATTATGCCCGGCAACATTACGTTTGATACCGGCAGCTCTGCGATTCAGGGCGGCTTTACCAGCGTGCTTGACAGCGTCGTGATGGTGGCCAAAGAGTTCGACAAGACGCTGATGCAAATCAACGGCTACACCGACTCTACCGGTAGCTTCCAGACCAACCAGTCGCTCTCTGAGCAGCGTGCGGGCAGTGTGGCGAGATACTTCATGAATCAGGGTATTCCTGCCAGTCGTATCCGCTCAACCGGCTATGGTCCACGTGATCCGATTGCCGATAACAGCACGGCGTCTGGCCGTTCGCAGAACCGCCGCGTAGAAATTGAAATGCTGCCCATGCAGCAGTAATGCTCCGGCAGGGGCGCCTCCCGGCGCCCCGTTTCCCCACCTGATATTCCATTCCACAAGGTCTTGTTGTGAAAAAACTGTCTCTTTTCCTGGCGACATGGCTGCTGGCTGCCTGTGCGACTTTTAATCCCGTCAGCAAGCCTGAAGTGGCAATTACCAGCATTAATCTCGGTCCGTCGAATGGTTTGCAGCAGCAGCTGTTGATTGGCTTGCAGCTGGACAACCCCAATGCCTTTGATTTGAAACTGGGGCGCCTGCGCTACGACATGCAGATCGCGGGGAGTAAGCTGGCATCCGGGCGCTTCAATGAGGCCATTTCGGTGCCGGCTAATGGGCAAACCGTTATCGAAGTTCCGGTGGGCATCAATCTGCTCAGTGGCCTGGGTTTTCTGAAAACCCTGATGACCAGCGCCAGCGATGAACTGGAGTACACGCTTAATCTGAGTGCGGACGTGGGCAATTTCGGCTTTGGTGATGTCAGTTTGGTGAAAAGCGGGGTGGTCAATATCGGTACCGCCCCCGCCAAATAGCCTAGCGGCGTTTGCGGCGCCCTTTGTTGGGTGTCAGGCTGTCGTGAAGTGCCACCAGCTGTTGCGTTAACTTGTGTGACGGCGCCATGTGGATCAGCGGCAGCTGCCGATTGCGTGATTCCTTCATTTTGACCGAGCTGCTCAGATGGGGCTCAAAAACCGGCAGGCCATCGGCCTTCAGTTTCTCAACCAGTTGCGTGGGCAGGCTCGCCTGACTTTGGAACTGGTTAACCACAATACCTTCCAGCGTCAGCCCGGGATTGTGGTCCTCACGAATTTCCTCAACAGTCTCCAGCAGGCCCATCAGCGCGCCCTGTGAGAAGCTGTCGCAATCAAAAGGAATCAGTAGGCTGTCTGCGGCAATCAACGCGGATCGACTGTAGAAGTTGAGCGCTGGCGGCGTGTCGATGTAGATGTACTCATACTCTTTTTCCAGCTCGGCCAGTGCATCGCGCAGCTTGTATATCTTGTGCCGGCTTTCCAGCTCGCGCTCAATCACGGCCAGCTCGGGGCTGGCGGGCATCAGATAAAGGTTTTCAAATTCGGTTTCGTAAACGCAGTCGCCCGCGTCCTTGCTCTTTTTACCGAACAGGCTCAGTTTCTGCTTAAAGAAACTGGCAGCGTTGTCTTCCAGGTCTCGGAATTGCTCGCCGACCAGGTATTCGCTGCTATTCCCTTGAATATCGAGATCAATCAGCAGTGTTTTGGCGCCTTTCCACGCGCTGATTGCCGCAAGGTTGCAGCTGATACTGGTTTTACCAACACCGCCTTTCTGATTGAAAATCACCCGCTTCATTGTCTGGCCCTATTGCACATTGACTGGAGTCATTAATGCTAGCAGCTCTGCGTAAAGCGGGCTACGACTCTGTACTCAGGCGGCGCTTTTGCGCTCGTTGAGCCAGTGTGAAGTGCGACCAAAGCCAAGCAGCAGCACGGTGATATAACCCGCGGCGAGCTTGCCTTGGTAGTCTCGGTGTAGCTCTTTGCGGAAAAACAGACACTCACCAAAATGGGCCGCCAGGAGTGCATAGCCTACCCAGCTGATCCAGTGGCTGTTTTCGCCGACTAGCGGTTGGAAGAAATTGACGACGAATGCCACCCAGAAGAGCAGAGTGACGGCGTTCATGATACGTAGTCCCATACTTGCCTCGTATTCAGTATTGTTCTTGTTGGCTGGCCGCGCATAATGCAGGGCTGAGGTATTTTGCCGTTTTACTGCACAGGGGGCCAGCGATGTATACCGGTATTGTTCATGGGGCGTATCCGCTCAGTGGTTTGACTGAAGAGCCGGGGCTGCGACGCTTTGTTATGGCGCTGCCAGAGGTGCTGCGCGATGGGCTGGAGATCGGTGCCAGCGTGGGGCTGAACGGCGTGTGCATGACGGTGACACGCATTGAAAATGATCGTGTCCACTTTGATGCGATGCAGGAGACCCTGTCTTTGACCACGCTTGGGCAGCTTGCCGTCGGCGATCTGGTGAACGTGGAGCGATCCGCCAAACAGGGGGCGGAGATCGGGGGGCACCTGATTTCGGGGCATGTGGATGGCCGAGCCGTTGTGACGGCTGTGGAGCGCAGTGAAAATAATCTGACGCTGTTTTTCCAGCTGCCGAAAACGCTGGTGAAATATGTGTTTCGCAAGGGCTTTATCGGACTGCACGGCTGCAGCCTTACCGTGGCGAGCATGGACAGTAGTCGCGGGGTATTTTCGGTATGCCTGATCCCGGAAACCTTGCGCAGTACCAATCTCGGCGCGCTGTCGGTGGGGGCAGAAGTGAACATCGAAGTGGATCGCCAGACGCAGGTAATTGTTGATACGGTCGAGCGGGTATTGGCAGAAAGAGAGGCGGCGCAGTAAGCTCTGCGCCGCCGCAGCGAAGCTTATTAGGCCTCGGGCATCAGGCTGTTAACGTGCTCCAGCGCGTCAACATACTCGGTGATCAGGCGGAAGATCACGTTGCGGGTAGATTCCACTTCGTTGATCTGGCCAACCACCTGGCCAACGGGGTTAAATGCGACCTTCTGGCACTCGCCTACGGCCGCATATTTTGCGGTGCGTCGAATACCGTCACCCGTTACCAGACCCTGCAGCGGCATGCCGAGGGGCTCCGGGTTGCCGGGGGTCGCCCAGGCGTTGGTCCATTCGTTCTTCAGCATGCGGCAGGGCTTGCCAGTCCAGGAGCGTGAACGCACGGTGTCTTCGCTGGTGGCCTTGAGCAGAGATTCTTTCTGCGCGGGTTCAGCGTGTGCTTCTTCCACGGTCAGCCACAGAGAGCCGGTCCAGGCGCCAGCACAGCCCATCGCCATCGCTGCCAGCATTTGTTTGCCGTTGCCGATACCGCCGGCCGCCAGTACGGGAATGCCTTCAGCCGCTGCAACGGCTTGTGGCCAGAACACGATCGAGCCGACGTCACCGGTGTGACCGCCACCCTCGCCACCCTGCGCGATGATGAAGTCGAGACCCGCAGCAACGTGTGATTTGACCTGTTTTACCTTGCCGCACAGCGCGCCTACCAGGCGGCCGCTGTCTTGGATTTGTTTAACTTTCTCAGCCGGCGGAGTGCCCAGTGCATTGGCGATCAGCTTACACTTCGGGCGGCGCAGTGCTTCTTCCAGCAGTGGGGTGGCGGTGGCTTCAGTCCAGCCCAGCAGCCCCATGCTCTTGGTGCCGTCTGGCCACTCGGGTACGCCGTGATCAGCCAGCAGTTTTTGTGCGAATTCGACGTGCTCTTCCGGCACCATGTCCCACAGTTGTTTCTCAAGGTCTTCCGGGCTCATGTCGCCCATGCCTTCGTATTTTTGCGGGATAACAATATCGACGCCGTAGGGCAGGTCGCCAATGTGCTCGTCAATCCAGTCCAGTTCTTCTTTCAACTCTTCGGGAGAAAAACCTACCGCACCGAGTACACCAATGCCGCCGGCCTTGCTGACGGCCACCACCACGTCACGGCAGTGGGTAAAAGCAAAGATAGGGTATTCAATACCCAGTTTCTTACAAAGTTCCGTTTGCATGATGTAACCTCTGTCTGAACGTACTTGTTGTACCTGCACCGCGCAGGTCTGTTGATAGTGGCCGACAGTATTGCCAAGCGCGTGAGCGCCAACAATGGCCTAAGCTATCAATGCCCAGTGACGAAAAAGATCAGAGGACACGCTGGCCGCGCTTGTTTTACGGGTGATGCCAGAGTAAAAATAGACATTCCGCTGCCTCTCCAGCCACAGGATCTGGCCCACAACTATGGATAACTGTCTGTCTCCCGCCGGACGTTTGCTGCTCCTTCAACGCCGCCATCGGGCATTGGATGATGAGATCACTCAGTTGTCGGAAAACCCCTGGCAAAACCAGTTGCTGTTGCGCCGCCTGAAAAAAGAGAAGCTGATGTTGCGCGATACCATTGAGCGGATGAAGAGCGGCTTGATTCCCGACATGGATGCCTGATGTTTGTGAGATATCTCTCACAAATCGTGGTGCTTATAGCGACTGTTTTGATTTTTCTAGTAGTGGTCTAATTAAAAACGTCAGGACGACGTCGGCATTCAACGGATTGAGTGCGACAGTGGATGTCAAATATTCTAAAGCCGGTGCCACGCACCGGCTTTTCTGTTTCTGGCCCTCGTGCACCAGCGTTGCTCCGCGCCAAGCGAGCCCTTACACTCGCGATTCCTCGCAAGATTGTTTATCACCATGTCTGACCGCAATTTCGACGGTATTGCCCAGCGCTTCCACCGCAATATTTATCACAGCCCAAAAGGTGAGCTGCGTTTGGCCAGTTGTCGCCGGGAACTGCAGGAGCAATTGCCGGAACGCCTGCTGGCGCCTGATATCCGGGTTTGGGATGCCGGCGGAGGGATCGGTCAGATGTCGGCCGACTGTCTGGAGCGAGGGCAGTCGGTAGTACTCAATGACGTGTCGGGCGATATGCTGGCACTGGCCGCGACGGAACTCGCGGCATACTCCGACAGTGGCCAGTTGTCACTGGTTCAGTCGCCCATTCAGGCGTTAGCCATCGATGCGCCGTTTGACCTGGTGATTTGTCACGCCGTGCTGGAATGGGTGGGCGATATGGAGGCGGTGCTGGACGCTCTCACCGATGGAATGGCGCCTGACGGTTATATGTCGTTGATGTTCTACAATCTCAATGCCTTGATTATGGGGAATATGATCAAGGGTAATCTCTACAAGCTGCGAGACGAAGACTTTGCCGGGCATCCCGGTGGGCTGACCCCTCCAAAGCCAAGAGATCCGGTAGAGGTGATTAATGCATTGCAGGCACGGGGGTTGGAAATTGTCGCGCGTCGGGGTGTGCGTCTAAGTTACGACATGATGTCGAGAAGCCTGAGGGCGGAGCGCAGTGTTGACGATATGCTCGCTATTGATTGGCAATACGGCGCCCGCGAGCCATTCTGGGCTCTCGGGCGCTACGTGCACCTGTTATGCCGACGCGCCTGAAACTCAGTGGCGGTAGCGGATGCCGAGCTTGTCGAAGACCGCGCCGAGAATCCAAAGTGGGCCAATCAGCAGAAACAGAACATCGGTAAAGAATGAGGGCTTTTGTGCTTCAGCTTTATGTCCGACAAACTGCAGGAACCAGGCAACAATCCAGATGATCGCCGCGGGAATCCACATCGCCAGCGCTACATGCTGTTGGTAGGCGACAATCCCTGCGGCCATCGCCAGCACCAGAGGTAACATACCCAGTGCCAGCTTGCTTGACAGGTAGCCGTAGAAAAACATCGCGGCAATCAGCGTCAATTGCCCGAGATTGGCCGGTGTGCCCGGAATGGGGACAAGCCAGAGCAGCGCTACTGTGGTTACCGCAATGGCGGGTACACACCAGTAGTGTATTTGTTTGTTGCGGGGATTTTGGTGGGCATCGCTATATTCATCGAGCCACTGTTCCAGAGTGCGCATGGGAATCTCTCGTCGCAAATGATTACAACACACAACCATACAAACTGTGCATTGCTGTTGGCAATGACTGCACTGACACCCTTTTGTGTGGCGCTGGGGTCAGTCCTTGGGCAAATCAATGCGAATGTAGCGGCGTTTGCGTATTTTTCCGCTCAGCCAGGCGGCCAAGTCCAATAAACGCATCTGTAAGCCATATTTTTTCAACAGCTGACGATGGGCTTCTCCGGCGTCTGTGTCGTCAAGGACAAAGCCCTGCGCAGCAATTTCAGGCCCCAAGGGCTTCCCGGTGACGGTACAGGGAGCCAGTCTGATGTCGGCAAAGTTGCGGAGTCGTTTGATTTTTCCCGCCTTACCTTCTGAGACGACAAAGAGTTGATGAGCGTCGCCCGCGGCCCATACGGGTGTGGCGACCCAGCTGCCATCGCGTTTGCGGGTGCTGAGTAAAAGGTAGGACTGCGTGTGGAGTGTCTGCATGGCTCGCCTCTTGTGAAGCGAAGAGAAAAACAGAAAGCCGCCCGCTGTGCAATAGCGGGCGGATGGCTCGGCGTGATGACGATGTTCAGTAGCCTTGCCGCAGGATGGGTAGTCGGTCCTGTTTAGCGGTGATCACTGTGCGGTACTGGATGAACGGTGTGCACAGTTTGTTGCCTGTCGATAGTGATGACTTAGCGTCAGTGGTGATTACGGTTTACAGTGCCATCAGGCAGACGCTAAGGCCAGCAGTAACAATGCCTAACAGGCCAAGGCGTGCACCGATGTCGGCAGCGACTTCAATCTTGTGGCTCATGGTCTCTCTCCTATGGAGTTGCGGATTTCGTTTGCTTACAGTGCAACCAGGCAGGCAATGAAGCCGGCGGCAACAATGGCGGCCATGGCAACACGTGCGGCAACGTCGGCAATGGCTTCGGCTTTGTTTACTTCTTGAATGCTAATGCTGTGGCTCATGGTGTTTCTCCTGTGTTTGTCTTGATGACGGGGTCAGTATAGGGAGAACAGGCCATAAACGGGGTTACAGGCAAGTTGATCAATCTCGCGCGTCAGCGACGAAATATGACGAAATTTAAGCTGGGATTTTTTATAAAAAATCAATAAAAACAGTTGGTTAGTGGTTTTCTAAGCAAAAGTTCACAATGCGGTAAAGGTCCTGCAATCATGGCACTTTGCTTAAATTGTTGTAATACAAGGAAAAATGCCGCTGTCACTAGGGTTCAGGCCTTCGACAGAGGCTGTTTTCGGGTGTCAGCGATGGCCTCTCGCCCCCCCAGTTTTCGGCTGGCCAGTTGAATGCAGCGCTCGGCGGTGTGGCGGTAGGCGGTGAGTTTCCCGCCGTAGACGGCAATGACATTGGGGGCGCGATCGTCGTCGCAGAGCAGAATCGTATCGCGCGGTCGTTTGTTGGCTGAGCCGTCAGCTTTGGGAAGGACGCGCAGACCGGCCCAGGCATCCAAAAGCGTTGTCTCGGTATTCGGAAAATAGTGCTCCACAGCCTGAAGCAAGTAGGCAATTTCTTCGTCGCTTGCGGAAACCTGATCGGCGCTGGTGGTGTGCAATTGCTCGGTAGTACCAACCAAGCTGTGTTCTCCCCAGGGCATCACGAATAACGGGCGCTGGTCCAATGGTGACTCTAGATAGAGTATGCCTGTACTCAGTTTGGGAGTGAGCACAATGTGGCTGCCCCGCACCAGATCGATGCCCAGTTGCGGGGCACCCTCGATGCGATGGGCACAGTCATTGATCCAGGGGCCGGCTGCGTTGATCAGGCACCGACACCGGCCCTGCCGCTGTTCCCCCGCTTGGTTGCGCAGCTCCATCTGATAGCCGTCGTCAAGGCGTTTTGCCGAGACTAACTCCCAGCCACTCAGTGGTTCGGCGCCGAGTGACTGAGCAGTCCTAACGACAGCCTCCGTTAACAAACGGTCGTCAGTCTGGCCATCCCAGTATTGAAAAACGGCTTGCAGTCCTTCGGTTTTCAAGCCCGGAAGGTTGGACCAGCTCTGGCGGGAGAGGCGCCGGAAGCGTCCCAGCTTGCTGCCGCCACTCAACAGGCAATACAGGCTCAGTCCGGCAAAGATCTGCCAAGGTCGCCGACTGCTGTCGCGATAGACAGGAATATAAAACGGCACGGCCTTGACGAGATCGGGCGCATTGCGGAGCAGAAATTTTCGCTCTTGCAAGCTGTGGTAGACCAAGGGAAGTTGGCCTGTCTCAAGGTAGCGTAAACCGCCATGAATCAGCTTGCTGGAACGCTGGGAGGTGCCCGCCGCCCAGCGATCGCGTTCAAATAGACTGACCCGATAGCCTGCCGCAGCGGCGGCCTGGGCGATGCCCGCGCCGTGAATGCCGCCGCCAATAATGGCGATCTCCGTGTCGAAAGGGTCAGACAAGTTTGGCCTCCTCAAGCAGTTCGCCAATCAGAAAAGTTTCTATGCCCGCCGCGCCGCGAGCCAGCCAATCCTTCGCTTCCAGCAGACTGCCCACCTCGTAGACCACGAGTGGAAAAGGCAATTGCCGAAGGTTGGCCTCCACGGGAATGCAGTGACTGTCAATAAAGACGACCTCGGGTGCAAGTTCAGCCAGTGATGCCAGTTGCCAGTCAGGCCAATAATCGAAAACCGCACCGCAGCGTTGCCAGCCTCGTGTTTTGGCTTCCAGCAGAGCCTCCAGCTCGAAACTGATCAGCACGCAGCGCTCTTCAATGCCTGCCAGCGCGCTGAGCGTGGCATCCAACATCGGGCCGCAGCCAAATTGCATCAGGCTCTCGCCCTTGAGCTCGACGTAGGCGTCCACACCGGGATGGTCCTGCAACAGCGATGCCAGTTCACGGAGACGGCTCAGTGGTGTGCCCTCAAACTGGTCGCCAAGTCGGCAAGGCTCATGGGCGGAAAGCTTGGCGAGGGCGTCTGCGGGATAGTCCCAGATCAGACCCTCCCGGTCGCAGAGACGGTTGAGTGTGGGGTCGTGAAAGATGAATGCCTCGCCGTCAGCGCTGAGCTGGACGTCCAACTCGATATTCACCGCACCGGCCAATACAGCTTCGCGCAGGGCCAGCAAGGTGTTTTCGGGGTAGCGCTGGCGCCAGCCTCGGTGGGCGACAAAATTATCGGCTTGCATAGTGTTTTCCTGATCGCCAGCAGCACACCCTCGTGCCGCTGAATAGTATCCACTGTAGCTTGTGTTGCTGACAGGAAAAAGCCGGGTGATGCACAATACACCCTTGTTTTAATCAGCCAGCGCTCAACTGGGGAGACACCATGCAGGCAACATCCATCAAGGCTTTACTGACGGCGTCGGACGCGCAAATCGGCGAGCAGATTGAAGTGCGGGGCTGGTTGCGCAGTCGCCGGGACTCCAAGGGCGGATTCTCTTTTCTGGCCGTACATGACGGCTCTGCCCAGGCGGCAATTCAGGTCGTCGCCCCCGGCGAACTGGAGAATTACGAAGGCGATGTACTGCGGTTGACGGCGGGCTGCTCCCTGCGGGTGCGTGGTGAGCTGGTAGCGTCTCAGGGGAAGGGGCAGTCGGTTGAAATTCAGGCATCGGAAATCGAGGTTTACGGCTGGGTGGATGACCCCGACAGTTATCCGATTGCCAAAAAGCGGCACAGCTTTGAATACCTGCGCAGTGTGGCTCACCTGCGGCCACGCACCAATACGTTTGGCGCGGTGACCAGGGTGCGTACCGTGCTGGCCAATGCAGTACACCGCTACTTTTTTGAGCGGGGTTTTCAGTGGATTAACACGCCGCTGATCACTGCCAGCGATTGCGAGGGCGCGGGTGAAATGTTTCGGGTCAGCACTCTCGACATGGCGAACCTGCCTCGCAGGGATGACGGGCGGGTGGATTTTGGCGAGGATTTTTTCGGTCGCGAGGCCTTCCTGACCGTCTCGGGGCAGTTAAATGCCGAGGCTTACTGTCTCGCCATGAGCAAGGTCTACACCTTTGGGCCGACCTTCCGCGCAGAGAACTCCAATACCAGTCGCCACCTGGCGGAGTTCTGGATGGTGGAGCCGGAAGTCGCCTTTGCCGATCTGAATGATGACGCTGCACTGGCCGAGGATTTCCTGCGCTACTTGATCTCTCAGGTGCTGGAGCACTGTGAAGATGACCTTGCCTTTTTCAACCAGTTTGTCGACCAGGGTGTATTGGCGCGATTGCAATCGGTGTCGGGCAGTGAGTTCGTTCGGCTGGACTACAGCGAAGCGATCAAGGTGTTGTCGTCCGCCAAGCGCAAGTTTGAGTATCCGGTGAGCTGGGGGCTGGATTTGCAGTCGGAGCACGAGCGTTATCTTTGCGAGGAGTATGTTGGCGGGCCGGTGATCGTTTGCAACTACCCCAAAGACATTAAAGCCTTTTACATGCGTCTCAATGACGATGGCAAAACCGTGGCGGCGATGGATGTGCTGGCGCCGGGCATCGGCGAGATCATCGGCGGCAGCCAGCGCGAGGAGAGGCTGGATGTGCTCGACCAGCGTATGGCAGAGCAGGGCTTGGACGGGCTGGAGTGGTACCGCGATCTGCGTCGCTATGGCACGGTCCCTCACGCCGGTTTTGGGCTGGGCTTTGAACGCCTGCTCAACTACATCACCGGTATGGAGAATATCCGCGACGCGATACCGTTTCCGCGCACGCCGCGGCACGCAGACTTTTAAGCGGCGGGCGACTCGGCCAGCGCAAACATCAGTTTGCGTTGGAAGGGGTCGACGTCTGCCACTTTGACCTGCACCGCCTGTTCCAGCTGGAACTGCTGCTTGTCGTTGAATAGCCGCAGGGTGTCGGCATCAAAGCTGAGTTTTTCGGGAATGGAACGCGCTTCAACAAAGCCACTGATGCCGGTGTCGTTCAGCTCAACGGTAAAGCCGCCGCCATTCAGGTGGGCGATGCGTCCTTCATATACCGTATCTTTGTCTTGCTTGCTCAAATACTCGCAGAGCAGCCATTGCTCCATATCGCGGGTGGCCTGACGCAGGCTGCGCAATTTTTCCTGCATGGTGCTCAGTACTTCATCGCTCGCGGCGCCGCCATTGTTGCCGTCAAGGCAGGCGCGGATGCAGCGTTGCACAATCAGATCGCTGTATTTGCGCAGCGGCGAGGTAAAGGTGCTGTAGGCGTCGAAGCCCAGCCCAAAATGCGGCTTGGCGGTTGCACTGAGCTCGCCGGGCTGCAGCATGCGCGCCATGATGCTGCGCAGCGGCAAAGCATGGTCGCCATTGGCGGCAGCGCGCAATACCTTGCGGTAGTCATCGAGGGTGTCGATATTGGCCTCGGCTAATTCGGGCAGGGCCTGTTGCAGCAGCTTGCGTACACTGTCGAGGCGCTCTTCCCGGAAGCCCGCGTGAGCGTTATACAGTGCGCGACCCTCCGGGCGTTGATCCATCAGCCATTCTGCGGCGCTGCGGTTGGCGGCCAGCATGCATTCTTCCACCAGTCGGTGGGCGTCATTGCGATCCTGGCGCGCAATCGCGGTGATGTGGCCCTTGTCGTCAAGCGTGTAATGAAAGTCCGCCTGTTCGGGCATGATCAGACTGTTCGCGTCGCGCCACTGCCGCAGTGCATCGCTGACGGCTTTCAGTGCATCGAGCTGTGGATACGGCAGTGCGTTGTTGCCCGCCAAGTGCTCGGCGACGTCGGCGTAACTCAGCTTGGCTTTTGAGCGAATGAGGACCTCGCGAAACTGAACGTCGCTGATCTCCCCCGTGGGGCTGACCTGAAGACTGCACAGTAGGGCGGCGCGGTCTTCGTCGGCCACCAGAGAGCAGGCCTGTTGGCTGAGGGATTCCGGCAGCATAGGCTGGGTGCAGCCGGGCAGATAAACCGTGCTGGCGCGTTGGCGGGCGGCCTTGTCGAGTTCACTATCCTCGGGAATGAACGCACCGGGGTCGGCAACTGCGACATCCAGGCGCCAGCCCTGAGCATTGGCTTCGGCGTAGAGGGCATCGTCAATGTCGCGGGTTTCCGGCGAATCGATGGTGACAAAGCCGTGCTCGCGAAGATCGTCGCGCTTTTCTTTGCGGCTGTCGGCAGCGGCTTCTGCCCCTTTGGGCCACTGGCTGTCGATGCCGAATTTACAGAGGATATACTTGCCTTCCACGCCGGCGTCGTCAGGTGCACCGATACGGGCCAGCACCTTGACCTGAGACTTGCCGTCGCGCCAAGGGTGCCGTTGCACTTTGCAGTGCAGGTAGTCACCGGGCTGTGCCTTCTTGCGCTCCGAGGGCGGAATAAACAGCAGCTTGTTAAAGCGGGGCAGATCGGGCTCGACGAAGTGGCCCTGGCCGCGCACGACATAGCGCCCGGTAAATTCCTTCAGCGGGCTGTCGATCAGCTTTTCCAGCTCGCCTTTGAATTTGCCTTTATCATCGGTCAGTACATTCACCTTCACCCGATCGCCAGGGAAGACGCGCTGCATGGTTTCCGGTGGCAGGAAAACGTCGCGGCCATCATCCAGTCGGACAAAGCCGAAGCGGCGCTGGCTGCCACGCACTTCGCCCTCGCCCTGATCTTTATTATCTTCAATGTCTTTTTTCAGCTGGCGCAGCTGTTGCAGGGTGTTCTGGTCGAGCATGGTGAGGGCGTACCTTGGATTGGCTGATAGCAAAGGGGCCATAGAGTAGCCGAAATCGCCGCCGACGTCTTGCGTAGCTCAGTGACAGCGTTGCCGGGCTGCGCCCTGAATCCGGAGTCCGATGATAAGTGGTTGACATTCCGAGCGGCGACGTGAACTATCGAAAGCGTGGATGTTGTTCATGGAGCGCGCGTTTGCCCCGTCGTGAAGTGGCCCCCGGCCCGACACCAGTTTCTTCTCAATGCTGCCGTACCCCTCTGGCAGCAGGCCCGCGACACAGCCAATGTTCGCATCTTCTTACTGTCCGCTTTTCCCCGGTTTTCACCCAATCGTTTTGCCGTTTTTCCCTCCCCCTGCCTGTAGAGAGTCGCTGATGGAAAAAATCTACGTACTGGATACCAACGTCCTGCTGCACGACCCGATGGCACTCAGTGCCTTCCATGAACATCGCGTGGTCATTCCCATGACCGTGCTGGAAGAGTTGGATCACATTAAGGATCGCCGTGATAAGGACGTCAGTCGCGAGGCGCGTATTGCAATCAATGCCATCGACAAAATTCTGTTTAATGCCAATCCCAAACAGATTCAGGAAGGGGTGGAGATTCCCACTATGCGTGAGGGCGACAGGGCGGGCACCCTGGCGATATTCCCCGACCAGTTAATTAACCACGATACTGCGGCCCCTTATCTGGATGGCAGCCAGCAGCAAGCCAACGACAATCGCATTATTAATGTGGCGCTGCATTTGCAGCTCAAAAATCCCGAAGCCTATGTTTGCCTGGTGACCAAAGACATCAATATGCGGCTCAAGGCCAAAGGCTCGGGCTTGGAGAATGTTGAGGATTATCGCCGCGACCGCGTACTGGACGATATTCAGTTTATGGCCAAGGGCTATGAACACATTCCGGGCAACTTCTGGAGTAAGGTCGAGAGCGTCGACACCCAGCGTGAAGGCAGCCAGACGATACATATTCTGGATCGCTCGTTACTGCCTGCGGCTCATGTGAATCAGTTTATCTACGACGATCAAGGCTTTGTCGGATTGGTGAAGAGTCTGGACGGCGATCGCCTTACCTTGCTGGATCTCTGTCGCGATCAACTGATGCACCAGAGTATGTGGGGCTTGCAGCCTCGCAATATGGAACAGGCCATGGCCTTTTTCCTGATTTCTCAACCCAGTATTGATATGACGGTGCTGACCGGGCCGGCCGGTTCGGGTAAAACCCTGATTGCTCTGGCCTACGGACTGCATGCCATCCTTGAAGAGAAGCGTTATGACAAGCTGATTGTGGCGAGATCGACGCCGCCGATTGCTGAAGATATCGGCTTCCTGCCGGGTACCGAAGAAGAGAAAATGGCGCCTTGGCTGGCGGCGTTTGACGATAACCTGGAGGTGCTGCATGGTACGGATGAGTCGCCGTTTAGCAGTATCGATTACGTTAAAGATAAGGCCAATATCCAGTTTAAATCGCTTAACTTCATGCGCGGTCGCTCATTCAATAATGCCTATATCGTGATTGACGAAGCGCAGGGGCTGACGCAGTTTCAGTTGAAGTCGATCATTACCCGGGTCGGGGCCAACTCGAAGATTGTCGTGTTGGGCAACCTTGCTCAGATCGATAACAAGTACATCTCCCCGCTGACCTCGGGCCTGACCTATCTGGTTGAAAAGAGTAAAAACTTCCCCCACGCGGGCATTATGCATGTGAATGGTATTGAGCGTTCGCGCTTGGCTGCATTCGCCGAGGAGAACCTCTGAGCCATCGTCTAACACCTGTCAATAGGGTTTATCCCTGCTGCTGCACTGGTTTGAGCCGGTGTAATGTGGGCGCAGTAAGAGAACCGTTCTTTGACAGGAGTTGCCATGATGGAAGAGAAGCGCATTGGTGTTGAGCCCGTGCCAGCTAATCTCGAAGAGCTGCTGACCGATTCGCAGCGGGCAGCCCTTCGTCGTATCGAAAACTTCGGCTGGCAAATCAAATTTATTCGCCGTCCGCGCTTTCAGCCGCCACTGGTGGTGGTAGAAAACACGACCGGTATGAATGTTGGTGTGCTCGAAGAAGATGGCGGCGTTAACCTGCGTCCAGCCATCTGTTTGCGCGATTAATGGGGTTTGGCGGCCGGGTCGAACAGGGTAACAATCTGTTCGTCCGGATCGCGACTGGCGCCCGCCTCATTAAGTCTCTGCAGATAGGTTTCCCACAGTACTGACTGCTGGTCGGCCAGTTCTTCCAGATAGTCCCAGGAATAAATGCCGCTGTCGTGACCGTCGTCGAAAATCAGCTGCAGGGCATAGTTCCCCACCGCCTTCACATCGATAATCTCCACGTTCAGCTTGCCCGTTTGCAGCACTTCCTGGCCGCGACCGTGCCCCCGAACTTCTGCCGAAGGGGAATATACCCGCAGGAATTCGGCAGGCAGCCGGTGTTCGCGGCCATCCTTGTAGTGCAGGGATAGCTCGCGGGATTTGCGATGTAGCTTGATCTGCTGCGGCACGTTCGCCATGTCGACCTCGTTGGCTTATAGAATGAAGCGGCTCAGGTCTTCATCTTGAGATAGCTCGCCGAGCTGCTTGTCGACATAGGCGCCGTCAATAGTCAGGCTGTCGCCACTGTCTCCTGCGCTGAAAGAGACTTCTTCCAGCAGTCGCTCCATTACGGTGTGCAGGCGGCGAGCGCCGATATTCTCGGTGCGCTCGTTCACTTCCCAAGCCGTTTCGGCAATGCGGCGAATACCGTCTGCGGTGAACTCTACTTTCAGCCCCTCGGTGGCCAGCAGCGCCTGATATTGCTCGGTAATGGAGGCGCGAGGTTCGCTGAGAATGCGCTCGAAGTCATCCGGGGTGAGGGCTGACAGTTCTACACGTATCGGCAGACGGCCCTGCAACTCCGGAATCAGGTCGGACGGTTTACTGAGGTGGAAGGCGCCTGAGGCCACGAACAGAATATGGTCGCTGCGGATCATGCCGTGCTTGGTGCTGACCGTGCAGCCTTCTATCAATGGCAGCAGATCGCGCTGTACACCTTCGCGGCTGACGTCGGCGCCGCCGCTTTCCTGACGTTTGGCGACCTTGTCGATCTCGTCGATGAAGACGATACCGTTCTGCTCGGCGGCCTCGATCGCGCGGGCTTTGAGCTCGTCCTCATTCACCAGTTTGGCGGCTTCTTCGTCCTGAATCTGCTTGTATGCGGCTTTTACAGTCATGCGGCGGGTCTTTTTGCGGTCGCCGCCCATACGCGAGAACATCCCCTGCAACTGGTTGGTCATCTCCTCCATGCCGGGAGGGGCCATGATCTCCACGCCCATGGGTGTCGCGCTTATCTCGACCTCAATTTCCTTGTCGTCCAGCTCCCCCTCGCGCAGTTTCTTGCGGAATATCTGCCGGGTCGAACTGTCGCGGTCGGTCTCGCCCTCGCCGCGTGCGGGCGGCAGCAGGGCATCGAGAATGCGTTCTTCGGTAGCATCTTGTGCCCGGTGAGAGACTTGCTCCATCGCCTGCTCGCGGTGCAGCTTCAATGAGACGTCGACCAGGTCGCGAATGATAGATTCCACATCCCGGCCCACGTAGCCCACCTCGGTGAACTTGGTGGCTTCCACTTTAATAAAGGGGGCGTTAGCGAGCTTGGCCAGGCGGCGGGCGATTTCGGTTTTGCCCACCCCGGTGGGGCCAATCATCAGGATATTTTTGGGGGTGATTTCGCTGCGTAGATCATCGCTGAGCTGCATACGGCGCCAGCGGTTGCGCAGGGCAATGGCCACAGCGCGCTTGGCGTCTTGCTGGCCGACGATATGTTTATCGAGTTCGTGAACGATTTCTCGGGGTGTCATGACTGACATGATGACTCCATGCGCCGGTTATCCGGCCTCAGTATTCCAGGGTTTCGATGCGGCGATTGTGGTTGGTGTAAATGCAAATGTCGCCGGCGATATCCAGGCCTTTTTCGACAATGTCCCGGGCGCCCAGCTCGGTGTTATCCATCAGTGCGCGGGCGGCGGCGGTGGCGAAAGAGCCGCCGCTGCCAATGGCGATCATATTGTCTTCGGGTTCAATGACATCGCCGTTGCCACTGATCACCAGCGTGGTTTCCTTGTCGGCAACAATCAGCAGGGCTTCCAACTGGCGCAGCGAGCGTTCGCTGCGCCAGGCCTTGGCCAGCTCTACGGCAGCGCGAACCAGCTTGCCTTGGTATTTCTCCAGTTGCGCTTCAAACAGTTCGAACAGGGTAAAGGCATCGGCGGTGCCGCCAGCAAAACCCGCCAGCACCTGATCGTTGTACAGGCGCCGCACCTTTCGGGCGTTGCCCTTCATAACGGTATTGCCCATGGTGACTTGTCCATCGCCACCGACAACTACGCAGTTGCCCCGACGCACGGAGAGAATAGTGGTGCCGCGAAACTGTTCCACGCGGGACTCCTTCTTTGAGATGAAAACGGCTTGGCCGATGCTGGACCGGCTTGGATGGCTATCAATGAGGGCGCCGCCTTTAAATTTCAAGGCGACGCTGCCGATCAAGGAGTGGCAAAAGGTGTGGTCAGGGCGTCTTCTGACGGATGACGAGGGTATCGATGCTCTCGTTGATCAGCTTGGAACGAGCGCTGGACAGCGTATTGTGGGTCAGGAACGGGCCGACGTAGACCCGGTGCCAGCGGTCGCCATTGGCTTCCACGAGTTCGACTTTGGCATCCAGCCCCAGCAATAGAATCTGCGCGCGGCGACGGTCGGCATCTTCGTTATTGCGGAACGAGCCCGCCTGAAGAATATAGCGTTCGCCAGTCTGGAAGCGCTTGCTGTCGTCTTCGGGTGGTGGCGCTTCATTGGCGACCACTTTGGGTTTGCGAGCAGGTTGCGGGGTTTCGTCGGGAACAATGACCTCGCGCTCCGGCAACACGGTAAAGAAGTCAAACTTGGTCGTGGTGGTCTTTTCAGCAGGCGGTGCCGGCTCGACTTTTTCCGCGCGCGTATTCTGTTCCGGTGCGTTTGGGCTGCGCTCGTTCATCATGTTGAACACCAGTACGGTGCTCAATACCCCGGCGATAAAGCCCGTACCGAGCATCACTGAGGCGGGCATGCCCTTCTTCTCAGGGCTCCGCGTTGCGCCTCGGGTGGGACGTTTTTTCTTGGCGGTGGCCATGCTTACATTTCCTCGGGGGCCGAAACGCCCAGCAGTTGCAATCCATTGCGCAGTACCTGCTGCACGGCAACCGACAGTGCGAGTCTTGCGTCGCGCAGGGTGGCATCCTCGCCCAGCATTTTATGGGCGTTGTAGTAGCTGTGGAAGTCGCCTGCCAGTTCACGCAGGTAGTGTGCCAGCGTATGTGGCTCAAACTGCTCGGCCGAGCTGGCAAGTACTTCCGGGTAGCGGGTCAGTTTGACCAGCAGCTCGCGTTCCACGTCCTGATCCAGTCGCGAAAGATTGGCGAGGCCGTTCTCCGCCTGCCACTGATCACCGGACTCGGTCAGTTTGCGCAAAATGCTGGAGACGCGGGCGTGGGCGTACTGAATGTAATACACCGGGTTGTCTTTGCTTTCTGACTTCGCCAGCTCTAGGTCGAAATCCGTGGCCTGATCGGCTTTGCGCATGATGTAGAAAAAGCGCGCCGCGTCGTTGCCTACATCGTCACGCAGTTCGCGCAGGGTAACAAAAGACCCGGAGCGGGTGGACATCTGCACCTGTTCATTGCCGCGAAAGAGTGAGACAAACTGCACCAGCCTTACCACCAGGCGCTCGGGGTCGATCTCCAGCGCTTGCAGGGCGGCTTTCACACGAGCGATGTAGCCGTGGTGGTCGGCGCCCCAGATGTTGATGACGCGATCAAAGCCGCGCTCGAATTTGTTCAGGTGATAGGCGATATCTGACGCAAAGTAAGTGGTCTGCCCATTGTCGCGGCGCACTACGCGGTCCTTGTCGTCGCCGAAGCGGGTGGACAGGAACCACAGCGCACCGTCGCGCTCTTCAATAAAACCGTTGTCCTGCAGGCGGGCGATGGCGCGGCTGACCTGATCCGGATCGGTGGTCAGGCTGCGCTCAGAGAACCACTGTTGATAATGCACGCCGAATTCGGCCAGGTCTTCGCGAATATCGCCGAGAATGGCGTTCAGGCCTTTGTCGAAGGCGATCTGGTAATCGTCGCCGAGCAGGGTTTTGGCGCGGTTGATCAGGTCGTCGATGTGCTTTTCTTTGTCGCCACCGGCAGGTGCGTCGTCGCAAACGCCGTCAAACACGTCGGTTGCCGAGTGGCGCAGACGTTCGCCGTGTTCGGCCAGCAGCTCGCGGCCGTAGTCGGCAATGTAGTCACCCTGGTAGCCGTTGCTGGGGAAAGTGAGGGTTTCGCCGCAGGCCTCGAGGTAGCGCAGCCAGACGCTGGTGCCGAGGATGTCCATCTGGCGGCCTGCATCGTTCACATAGTATTCCCGCTCCACGGTATAACCCGCCGCTTCCAGCATGTCGGCGACGCTGGCGCCATAGGCGGCGCCGCGACCGTGGCCCACATGCAGTGGTCCGGTGGGGTTGGCGGACACAAATTCCACTTGCACCCGCGATTTTTTCGGCGCGCCGCGGCCGTAATGTTCACCCTGACTGAGAATGTCGCGAATGACTTTGAAGTTGGCCGCTTCATCCATAAAGAAATTGATAAAGCCGGGACCGGCGATTTCCACTTTCACCACGTCGTCGCTGGCGGGCAGGGCGTCGACAATTTGCTGGGCGATAGCGCGGGGATTGCTGCGCAGTGGCTTGGCCAGCATCATCGCGACATTACAGGCCAGGTCGCCGTGGCTTTTATCCTTGCATCGCTCGATCTGAATCGCCGGCTGCAAATCTGCCGGCCAGTCGGCCGTGCTGCGCAAAGTAGTAAGCGCCTGATCAATCAACGCGGCGACGATATCTTTCATGTCGGTTCGAGCTCTCTTGGAATATGGGGGAAACAGGGTCGCGTATTATCGCTGTTCCGGCGGCAGTCTGCCACCGTCAGAACAGTTCGATGGGATCCACGTCTACCGACCAGCGCAGCGAGCGCTGGCCCAGCGCTTCGGCTACCGTGCAGGCGTGCTGTAACTGGCGGTGCAGTTGTCCCCGCTGCTCGGCCTGTAAGATCAGCGAGGCGCGGTAGCGGCCGGCGCGACGAGTCATGGGTGCCGGCAGCGGGCCGATCAGCTGCCAGCCGGGTTCCGGCGGCGACAGTGCTCCGCGCAGTTGTTGCAGGAACTGCTCCGCGTCGTGCAAATGGGGCGCGTCGCAGCGAATCACCGCACCGAAACTGAAGGGCGGCAGTTCCAGCAATCGTCTCTCGGCGAGCTGTGTTGCCGCAAAGGCGCGATAGCCCTGCTGGCTCAGGCTCTGCAATACCGGATGAGCAGGGCAGTGGGTTTGCAGCAGGACTTCGCCGGGGCGGTCGGCCCGCCCGGCCCGGCCCGCGACCTGTAACAGCAGTTGCGCACTGTTTTCGATGGCGCGGTAGTCGCTGCTGAACAGTCCCGCATCCATGTCGATAATGCCCACCAGCGTGACTGCCGGAAAATGATGGCCTTTGGCGAGCATCTGAGTGCCCACCAGAATGCAGGGCTCGCCGGCATTCACTTCTTCCACCAGGTCTGCCATGGCGCCGCGATTGGCCGTGGTGTCGCGATCGATGCGCAATACCGGCTGAGAGAAGCGTTTTTGCAAAAATAATTCCAGCCGCTCGGTACCCGGTCCGTCGTAAATCCATTGACTATTGCCGCAGTCCGGGCAGCTATCGGGCATCGCGCGCACCGCTTCGCAGTGGTGGCAGCGCAACTGGCGCCGACGGTAGTGCACGGTCATGCGTGCATCACAGGCAGTGCAGTCGGCAATCCAGCCGCAGCAGTGGCATTGCAGCGTGGGAGCGAAGCCGCGGCGATTGAGGAACAGCAGTACCTGATTGCCCGCCGCAAGGGTCTGCTCGCAGGCGTGGAGCAGAGCATCGCTCAATCCTTCATGCAGCGGCTGTTGGCGGATATCCAGCAGCCGAATCGGTGCCTGTTGGGCGTTGCCGGCGCGCTGGGTCAGGCGCAGGAGTTGGTAGCGCCCCAGATCGGCATTGTGCAGGCTGTCGAAACTGGGGGTGGCGCTGCCCAGAATGACCGGACATTGGTGGTCGGCGGCGCGTTTTACCGCAATGTCGCGGGCACTGTAGCGCCAGCCGTCCTGCTGTTTGTAGGAGCTGTCGTGTTCCTCGTCGACGATTACCAGTCCCAGTCTTGGCAGTTCGGCAAAAATCGCCGAGCGGGTGCCCAGCACAATGTCGCAATCGCCGCGACGGGCGGCCTGCCAGTGGCGCAGCCGATCGCCGTCGCTCATCCCCGAATGCATGGCAACGACCCGGCCGGGGAAACGGCGCTCGAAGCGCCGCAAGGTTTGCGGGGTAAGCCCAATTTCCGGTACCAGTACCAGGCACTGCTGCCCCCGTGCCAGCGTGGCGGCGATGGCTTGAAGGTAGACCTCGGTCTTGCCGCTGCCGGTTATACCGTCCAGCAAGAAGCGGCTGAACTGGTCTTGCTGGTCGCGAATGCTGGCGAGGGCGTCGCGCTGTTCCTCGTTGAGTGTTGGTGGCTGTTCCGGGTTGGCCGGCGATGGGTTTGCGGCGGCGACCAGTAAGCCCTGCTCCCGAAGTGCGCGAAAAACCGCGTCGCTGAAACCCCGCTCGCGAATGTCGTCCCGGCTCAGGACCGGTTGTTCGATAAAGGCAGTGAAGAGGGTGCGCTGCTTTGCAGCGCGGGCGGGGATGTGTTCGAGTTCGGCACCGTCGGCCAATTGCCAGTACTGTGGCTTGGCGTCGGCGGGCGACGTGTTTCGGCGCAGGGCTACGGGCAGCATCTGATGCAGGCAATCGCCGATGGGGTGGTGATAGTAGCGCGCCGCCCAGCGTCCCAGTGCCAGCAGCTCCGCCGACAGGCTGGGACTGTCGTCCAGCACCTCGCTGACAGCGCGGAGCTTGGCGGTATCTACCTGGCTGCCCTCGCTTTCGCCCAGGACCACGCCCACAAGCTCGCGACGACCAAACGGTAGCCGTACTCGCAGTCCGGGTTGCGGCGCGCAGCCCAATGTGTCGGGCCACAGATAATCGAAATGGCGGCGCAGAGGGCAGGGGATGGCGATGGAAACCAGCGTGTCGGCCATGGTTCTCTGAAGGCAAAAGCGCCAGTGTATAAGAATTGCGACGGTGTGGGGGCAGTAATTTCGCCGCAATGCCCGGCGGTGCTTGCTTATGCGCCCAGTTCTGCTAATATGCGCGGCCTGTTTTTCGGTGGTTTTTTGTTCAGTTGTGCGATGCCAATAGGGGCGCGTATGACAACCACCCAGCATCAGCCCAGCGCGGTGCCCGGCAAGAGATCGGGTGGCGGCGCCTGAAGAGGATTCATTGATGAAAGCCGATATCCATCCGAAGTACGAAGACATCAACGTGACTTGCAGCTGTGGTAACAGCTTCCAGACACGTTCCACTCTGGCCGAAGACCTGCACGTTGACGTGTGTTCAGCCTGCCACCCGTTCTACACCGGCAAGCAAAAAATGCTGGATACCGGCGGCCGTGTTGATCGTTTCCGCAAGCGTTTTGGCAATCGCGGTGGCGTTAAAAGCTAAGCGCTTGAGTCGCTTGCCCGGATTGGGTAGGCCGACAGTGGCAGTGCCAGCTACAACGCCAGCCACAAAAAAAATGCCCGGGCCTTTGCGTCCGGGCATTTTTGTATTGGGCCTGCTGTTCACGGGCGGTCTGGCTGCCGACTGCAAACCGCTCGGCGACGTGCGGAGTGTGGGGCTGGCTGCGGTGACGGACGGTGACAGCCTGCGTCTCAGCAACGGTCAGCGTGTGCGGCTGCTGGGTATCAACGCCCCGGAGCTGGGGCGGGACGGTCGCCCCGCCGAGCCATTGGCTGAAGAAGCCAGGCAGGCATTGCAGGCGCAGTTGAAGGACCGGGAGGTCGTTTACTTACAGGCTTATGGTCACGACCGTTATGGCCGTGTGCTTGCCGAAGTTTTTACCCGGCAGGATGGCGGCCATGTGGGAGAGACCTTGCTGAGCAAAGGTCTGGCGCGTGCGGTTGTGGTGCCGCCCCGCTGGCGGTCAGACGACTGCCTGTGGCGTACTGAGGAAGCGGCCAGAGAGCAGTCGCGGGGACTCTGGAGTACACCGCCGCTGCCATCGCAGGCAGCCACGGCAAAGGACCAGGGCTTTGTGGTGATGACGGGGCGAGTCGAGTCCGTGTCGCACAGCCGTCACGCAGTATGGGTAGATTTAGATGGCGATGTGGTCATCAAAATTGCCGAGTCGGACTGGCCGTATTTCGGCAATGAGGATTGGCAGCAGTGGCCTGGCCGAGAGGTAGAGCTTCGGGGCTGGCTGCGCAGCCGTCGGGCCAAGCCGGGGTTTGCATCGCTGAAGATGGATCTGCGCCATCCGGCGATGATGCGCTGGATGCCCCGTTTGAGCGAGGACGGGCGAAGTAAATACTCTCGCTGAATAGACTGAACTTGCAGGCTTTGTCGGGGCGTCCGGCTTGTGAGTACAGGGAGTTTTCTATATGATTTCTCGCCTTCGAGAGCGCAGCACAACAACAGAAAAGCGTTCCGCCCCCCTTTTTAAGCACAAACCGAGAGCATGACGATGTCTAAAGATGTTAAGCAGGCGGCTCTGGATTATCACTCCATTCCAACGCCAGGCAAGATCGGCATCAGCCTGACGAAGCCCGCCGAAACCCAATACGACCTGTCGCTGGCCTACAGCCCGGGCGTTGCGGAGCCGGTGCGCGAGATCGCTAAAGACCCACTCAACGCCTACAAGTACACCAGCAAGGGCAATCTGGTCGCGGTCATCTCCAATGGCAGTGCCATTCTCGGTTTGGGTGATCTTGGCCCGGCAGCGAGCAAGCCGGTAATGGAAGGCAAGGCGCTGCTGTTCAAGCGTTTCGCTGATATCGACTCCATCGACATCGAAGTGGATGCAGAAGATCCGCAGGCGTTTATTGACACCGTGCGCCGTATTGCCGACACCTTCGGCGGTATTAATCTTGAAGATATCAAGGCGCCTGAGTGCTTTGAAATTGAGCGGATTCTGATCGAGCAGTGCAATATCCCCGTCTTCCACGACGACCAGCACGGCACGGCTATCGTGACCGCAGCGGGTATGCTGAACGCACTGGAAATTCAGGGTAAATCCATCGAGACAGCTCGCATTGTTTGTCTGGGTGCCGGTTCGGCGGCCATCGCCTGTATGCGTCTGCTGGTGAGCCTGGGGGCGGACAAGGCCAATCTGTTTATGCTCGACCGTCGGGGTGTGATTACTCCGGGGCGTGAAGGCTTGAACGAGTACAAGGAAGAGTTTGCCAACGGCAGCGGCCCGACCACCCTGGAAGACGCTATTCTGTACGCCGATGTCTTTGTCGGCCTGTCTGGCGCAGACTTGCTGAGCGAAGCCAATCTTCGGGCGATGGCGCCAAACCCCATCGTGTTTGCCTGTTCAAACCCGGATCCGGAGATCAAGCCGGAGCTGGCAAAAGCCGTACGCGACGATCTGATTATGGCAACGGGCCGTTCCGACTACCCCAATCAGGTCAACAATGTATTGGGCTTCCCGTTTATTTTCCGTGGTGCATTGGATGTGCGTGCCACCGAGATTAACGAAGCAATGAAAGTGGCGGCGGTGCACGCCATTCGCGAACTGGCGAAAGAAGATGTTCCGCAGGTCGTGGTGGACGCCTGTAACTGTGGTGAACTGAGCTTCGGCCCCGAATACATTATTCCTAAACCTGTAGATCGCCGTCTGCTGGGACAGGTGGCCGCTGCAGTTGCCCGCGCTGCTGTCGACAGCGGTGTGGCATTGTTGCCGTATCCGGAGCACTACCCGCTGAGCTAATCTTCAGTGAGTAGATGTTAAAAAGCCGCGCAATTGCGCGGCTTTTTCGTTTTAGGGGACGGGGTTTTGCCGGTCTTAGCCGCTAAGCTGCCGGCCGGCAATATAGGCAAAGGTCAGCGCCGGGCCAAGGGTGCCGCCACCGCCGCCGTAGAGTGCGCCGGGTGAGCCGACGCCGGTCGTATTGCCCGAGGCGTACAGCCCGGCAATGGGCTGGTCGAAAACATCCAGAACCTCCGCCTTGCCGTTCACTTTCAAGCCCCCGCAGGTGCCGATATCGGCCGGTGAAACCTCTGCACCGTAGAACGGGCCTTTGCTGAGAGGGCCCAGTGTACTGCGCGGATCACCGGAGCCGTAGGTATCGTAAGCGCTTTCGCCGCGATGGAAATCCGGGTCTTTACCCTCGGCGGCAAAGCGGTTAAAGCGTTCGACCGTCGCCGTCAGGCCACCGGCATCTATACCCAGCTTGTCAGCCAGTGCCTCAAGCGTATCCGCTTGCTGAACCCAGTCCGGCAGGGCCTCGTCAGCAGTGCGTCCGGCGAGTGGATAGTGTTCGCGATAGCCCTGGTCAAACAGCTGGAACGCAGGCAAGTTGCGGTAGCCCAGGTCGCCCCAGTTTTCCCAATCGTGATAGCTGCGCCATGTGACGTCGTAGTCGGCGGCTTCATTGCAGAAGCGCTGACCGTGACGGTTGACCACAATGCAGCCGGCGTTACGCCGCTCGATCTGGGCTGACAGGGAAATGCCGCCGCGGCTCTGGCCATTGGCCTCGGCGTCGCCCTTGTACACACTCAGCCCCCAGGCTTCATTCATGTTGCTGAGTGCTGCGCCCAGTGCCATACCCATACGGATGCCGTCACCGGTATTGGTTTCGGTGCCGAGTGTGTAAGGTGAGGGGCCGCGCAGGAAGTGTTTTTTCATTTCCCAGTTGCGTTCGAAGCCACCGCTGGCCATCAGCACGGCCTCCCTGGCGCGCACGTTCTGTGGGCGACCGTCGCGGCGAATACTGACGCCGGTAACCCGGCGTTGACCCTCTTCCTGCTGTACGCTGTGCAGCGCCTCGGCGGGACAGTCGGTGAGCAGGGTCGCGCCGGCGGCGAGCGCGGCCTGCAGCATATCGCCGACCAGAATGCCTCCTGCCAGCGCGACTTGCGGCTGGACCGGTTCCACGGAGCGACCTTTGCGCAGCGCGCCGGGCCACTCGGGGTGGTAGTCGGCGACGTCGCCCATCAGCTTCGAGACCCGAAAGGTCATGGCGGTGTTGGCTTCCAGGTAGTCCAGCATGTCTGGGCCGTTATCAATGAAAGCATCGATCAGTTCGTCGCTGGACTGCCCCTGGCTGAGTTTTTCAATGTAGCGCCGCGCGGCGTCGCGGCTATCGCGAAGCCCCTCGCGCTGCATCACGCGGTTATTGGGGATCCACAGTACGCCGCCGGAGACGATACTGTTTCCGCCGGGGGCGCTGTTTTTTTCCACAATCAGTACGCGTTTGCCGGTCTTGGCCGCCATCAGCGCGGCCAGCAGACCGGTGCCCGAGCCGATGACAATTACATCGTACTCGTCGTCCCAGTGCTCGTCGGAAGGAACCTTGCTGGCCGCCAGCGCCGGAGCACCGCTGGCAGCGGCGAGGCCGCCGAGCAGGCTGCCTTTCAGCAGACTGCGTCGTTTCAGTTCTTTGCTATCCATATTGTTGGCGCCCCTTAAAATTCGTAGATGATGTCCAGCCCAAAGCTACGGGGTTCATTGTAGGCAATGGTGGAGCCGGCGCCCGCCGTGAAGCGGTGGCTGACATAGTCCTTGTCCTGAATGTTTTTACCCCAGAGGGCCAGTCGCAGCTCGCCGGTTTTTACGGCTGCGGCGGTCAGCGTGAGCCGGGCATTAAGCAGGCCGTAGCTGTCGATTTCCCAAAGCGCTTTCTGCTGCGCGCTGGCACCAGTGCCGGCGGTGGCATAGTGGCTGTCCTGCCAGCTATAGCTCAGGTTCAGCCAGAAATCCCCCAGCGAGCTTTCGCCAAACTGGTAATCGAGGCTGGCGGTGTAGGCATTTTCCGGCGCATAGGGCAGCACAAACTGCTCGGAAATATCCTGGCCACTGACCGGATGGTTAACCTCATCAATGCTCCAGTCGAGGTAGGCGTAGTCCAGCGAGACAGATAGCTGCGCGGTAAGCTGGGCGAGAATATCCAGCTCCAGGCCGCTGACCTCGGCGGTGCCTGCATTGTAGGTATTCACTACCGCAATTTGCGCCGGGTCCGGTGAGAGGTCTAGCTGCATTTCTTCGTAGTCAGAGCTGAATGCCGCCACGTTGACGCGCAGGCGGCGATCCAGCCAGTAGGACTTCAGTCCCAGTTCGTAGGAGGTGATTTCCTCGGGGTTATAGTCGATCGTGAAGTCGCCGCTGGACTCGGCAAAACCGCCGGATTTGTAAGCGGTAACGACTTTGGCGTAGACGCTGGCGTCATCGGTTAACTGGTAATTGGCGGACAGCATCGGGTCGGTGCTGCTGTAAGAAACGGCGTTGCGGGTGCCGTTTTCAATCGGGACTACCGTGTTGAAATTGAGAATGGTGGCCTGATAGTCGCGGATACCGTCGCGCTCATCCTCGGTGTAGCGCAGACCTGCGGTCAGCGTGAGCCGGTCTTCCAGAATCATGGGTGTGTAGCTGACCTGGCTGTACACCGCCTGGGAGTTGGTGTCGGCGTTCACGTAGCGGTCGTACAGCATATCGTGAGGTGCGGGAAAGTTGTTGCCGGGATCGAAATCGTCCTGCAAGTCCTGCAGCCAGATACGCTGGCGGTGGTTGGCTTTTTCTTCGAAGTAGTACACGCCCGCGACATACTCCAGGCGAGCATCCAGGGCCGAGCCGACGATCTGGAATTCCTGCGACCACTGGTGGCTGTCGATAGAGTCATCGGTTTCGTAGTAGCCGACAACAAAGGCGGCGTCCAGATAGTCCTGGAAATAGCGGGTATCCAGCTCCCGGTAGCCGGAGATCGACTTCACAGAGACATTCTCGCTCAGGTCCCAGCTCAGGGTCAGTGAGTGGCCGTTGAAGTCGGTGGTGCTGGTGGGCAGGTTCGCCCGGCGCGGTGTTTTGGTGTGAGGGCTGGTGGGGTAGTTCGGGCCTGCTAGCAGGTCGTTCTGGTAATAAATGGGGGTATCTTCCGAATCGCCTATTTCAAACGCATAGTCGGCACTCAGCGTGTCGCTGATATCCCAGCGCAGGGCGAGGCGAGCCCCCTGTTGATCCTGTTCACCATAGTCATTGCCGCCCCGGTTGCGGACGTAGCCGTCCTTGCTGCTGCGCACATAGGACAGTTTGGCGGAGACATCGCCCACCGCGGGAAGGTCGATAGTGGTCAGGCTGCGCAGACGCCCCTGGTTGCCGATGGTGAGCTGCTCTTTGAAGGCGAATTCCCCGCTGGGTTTGCGGGTGTGAATATTGATGGCGCCGCCCGTGGTGTTGCGTCCGTAGAGCGTACCCTGGGGGCCGCGCAGCACTTCGATACGCTCAATGTCTGCGAGATCCATGCTCGAGGACTGCGGGCGCGCCATGTAAACGCCATCGATGTACATACCGATAGCGCCTTCCTTGGTGATCTGGCCGACGTCGTTTGCGCCTTGGCCGCGCATGAACAGAATCAGCGCGCCACTGGAGGAGGGGTAGGGGGCAAAGGTCAGCGCGGGAACGGTGGTGGCCAGTCCGCTGATATCGTTGGCGCCCTTCATTTCCAGTGCGTCGCTGCCATAGGCGTTGATGGCAATCGGAATTTCCTGGGCCGATTCACTGCGCTTTTGTGCGGTGACGACGACTTCTTCAATCTGTGCCGTCGCGGCCAGTGTGGTGGTGGCTGGGCTGAGTAACAGTCCCAATGTCAGCATGCGGTAGGGGTGCTTCGTCATTTTTCTTATCTCTCTATGGCGCCAGTCAGTGCTTGCCACGCCCGTGGCGCCAGTATCGGGCATTGGCAAACCTCGTTGAGCAGAGCCAGCATAAGCGAGCTTGTTACATAATACAATATGTGTAACATGTAACTAACGTTGTTGATGTTCTGCATCAGCTGATGTTTGAGAAATACTGCGGGGGCTGCTAATTTGCGCGGTCTTCTAGGGGAGAGAAATGTGTCAAACCAGCATCTCAGGGAAGCCATCCTTGATGCCGTAGAACAGTGCTTTGCACAGTACGGACTGCAAAAAACCACCCTCGCTGATGTGGCCGAGCGGGCGGGTGTGTCGAGGATGACCGTGTACCGTCATTTCAAGGACCGCAAGGCGTTGTTCGACGGTGCTTCACTGCGCAATATTCGTCGGCACTGGGCCGAGATTGCCGCGCAGCTGACCCATGTTGAGCGCTTGGACGAGTGGTTGATTGAGGGCATGCTCCTCTATCAGTTTGACATTGCCAGCGACCCGCGGGTGCAGCTGTATCTGGACCTCGGGGCATTCGATGACGGCCTCGCGGTGTCGCAGACGGAGGTTGGCCTGCAGGCGGCTATTTGCCAGTTTGAGCATCTCTTCAATCCGCTGGCGGATGCTCAGGGGCGGCTCAGCAATGGCTTGGACGCCTATCAATTGGCCGAGTGGGTTCATCGCAACAACCACAGCCTGCTACGCTATCCCAGCGACCGATTGGCCGATCGAGAAGTGCGCCGCCGTTGGTTATCGGCGCAGATTTGCGGCGGCTTGGTGCCCGCACACTGAGCAGCGCGCAGGTCTTTGATCCAGCGCAAGGTTTGCCAGCTCAATCCGGGCTGTAATGAAGGAAAAGGAGGATTCATTCATGCAAGCACTTCCCCATCGTTACTATGTTTGCGCGAGCGCCGAAAGCGAGGGGGACGTTACCCTCAAATCCGACGGGCTCAGCAATATCTCCTCGGATGCACCTGCTGAGTTCGGAGGTCCCGGTGACAAGTGGTCGCCGGAAACCCTGTTGATGGCTGCGGTGGCCGATTGTTTTGTACTGAGCTTTAAAGCGGTTGCCAAGGCGGCCAAGTTTGACTGGTTGGCGCTGGACTGCCGGGCCGAGGGCAAACTGGACAAGCAGGAGCGCAAGGTCTGCTTCACCGAATTTGAAGTGTTTGTCAGCCTGACGGTGGCGGCAGACGTCGACGAAGAGCAAGCCACGCAGTTGCTGGAAAAAGCCGAGCGCAACTGTCTGGTGGCGAATTCGCTGTCGGGGCCTTCGCAGTTGTATATCGAAATTCTGAGAGGCTAGTCTCTCCCGTCAGCGAAGCAGGCAAAAGCGCTCGCGCAGTCCTACGTATTAATGCCAATAGGTTTCTGAGCCATAGTCGCTAGGCTATGTCTCAGCACTATTCTGTCAGCTTGTAAAAAAGGAATTGAACCATGAAAGGACTCGCTCCTATCGCCTGTCTATGTCTGCTTTCCCATGCAGTTTACGCTTACGAACCTGAGCCGGTAGTTTATGTCGGCGCGTCTTTCTCACAAATTGATTATTCCGAAGATAACGCAGATCTGGATTTTGGCGTTGTGTCCGGTAAATTTGGGGCCATCATCAACGAATACTTGGCGCTTGAGCTGCGTTATGGAGTTGGTATTGAGGATGACTCGCTCTATGGTGTGGACGTAAAGGTTTCCAGTCTGATGGGGGGGTATCTGCGTGTGGGGATGCCGGTGGCTGACAAGGTATACCCTTATCTCGTGTTGGGGCGTAGCAAGGGTGAGCTGGAAGCGCGCGTATCTGGTGTTTCCGTTGAAGAAGACAGTAGTGATTTTAGTTACGGGCTGGGCGCCAACTTTGCTTTTCCCTCCAGTGATGTGCAATTGAGTGTGGAATATATGCGCTTATTTGATAAAGATAGTTACGAAGTCGACGGGGTTAGTATTGGTCTGCAACTTGAATACTAAATAAGGCTTCTCCTATGGCGGTGCTTAACGATCTTCATCAAGCGCCGCCACTCTCTCCATGATTTGTTCCCTCAGCCAGCGATGACCTGCATCGGCATTAGCACTGCGGTGCCAGTAGATATGCATGTCGAGTGCGGGCAGTTCCAGCGGCAGTGGATGGAGCCTCAGCCCCAATAGTTTGGCGTAGCGCTCGCCCAGCTGTCGCGGTAGCGTGAGCAACAAATGTGAAGCGGCAACCACGTGACTGGCGGCGTGGTAACTCTGCCCGCGTATGCGTACATCTCGCTTCAGCCCCCTCTGCAAGAGCTGCCGGTCTTCAAATAACACGCCCTCTCCGCGCCCGGATACCCCGACATGAATCGCCGCGAGATACGCCTCCAGCGTCAACGCTGCTGTCAGTGGGTGATCGGCCCGCATCAGCACACACAGGGGCTCGCTGCGCAGTGGGACGTGCTCAATGCTGTCGTCGACGGGCTGGGGGACATCGACAGCCAGTGACAGCTCGCCCAGGGCCAGGTGGCGGCTGAGCTGATCCCGACGCAGCCGTCGGCTTTGAAGGCGAATGCCCGGTGCGACCGTGCTCAGGTGACCGGCAAGCGGTGGCAGGAGCAAAAACTCCATGGTGTCGCCCAAGCCGAGAACAAACCGCCGCTGGGAGTCGCCGGCGTCAAAATGTTGCCCTCGATAAACGCTGTCTTGCAGTGTGCTCAGCGCAGCTTGCACGTCGTCGGCTATGCTGTCTGCGAGGGGGGTTGGCGCGATCTGGCGGCCGCGGCGCACGAACAGTGGGTCGTCGAAATGTTGGCGCAGGCGGGCGAGGGCATTGCTGACGGCGGGCTGGCTCAGATGCAGGTCGCGAGCCGCTTCGGTCAGAGAGCCCGCGCGGTAGATGGCGTCAAAAACGCGGAACAGATTCAGGTCCATTGGCTTCTCTCGGGGCGTAAAATATATTTTCGTTATGAATAATAAAGGATTTATAAAATAAATTAGACTGATGTTTTGCCGCGGACTATGGTATGTGGAGTTTGTGTGGAGGATACCCTATGGATTTCAGCCTCAGCCCGCGCTGTCAGGCGCTGCGCGATCAGATTCGCCAATTTATCGATACCGAGATTGCCCCGGTGGAAGCGGCCTTGTTGCCCGGTCTGCTGGAAAGCCCCCGTGGTGCAGACTGGACACAGTGGCAGGTGCTTCCGGAAGTCGAAGCCCTGAAAGAAAAAGCCAAAGCCCAGGGCTTATGGAACCTGTTTTTGCCCGATCCGGAACTGGGGGCGGGTTTGTCAGTGGTGGAATACGCGGTACTGGCTGAGCAGATGGGGCGCTCGCATTTTGCGCCGGAGGTGTTTAACTGCAACGCGCCCGATACCGGCAATATGGAAGTGTTGTGGAAATACGGCAGCGAGGCACAAAAGGCCCAGTGGCTGACGCCCTTGCTCAATGCCGAGATTCGCTCGGTATTTTTCATGACCGAGCCCGACGTGGCGTCCTCCGATGCCACCAATATGCAGGCGACGATTACCGTCGATGGCGACGAACTGGTATTGAACGGGAAAAAATGGTGGTCCACCGGTGTGGGCGACCCGCGCTGCGAAGTGGGTATCTTTATGGGCCTGAGTGATCCTGAGGCGCCTCGTCACAGTCGTCACTCGATGGTATTGGTGCCGATGAATACCCCGGGCGTGACCATCAAGCGGATGCTGCCGGTGTTTGGCGGCTTTGATGAGCCCAGTGGCCACGGTGAAGTGTGGTTTGAAAATGTTCGGGTGCCGATGGATAACCTCATTCACGGCCTGGGGCGTGGCTTTGACATCGCTCAGGGGCGCCTCGGCCCCGGCCGCATCCACCATTGCATGCGCGCCATCGGCGCCTCTGAGCGCGCGCTGGAGCTGATGATTCAGCGTGGCATGAGCCGTGAAGCCTTCGGCAAGCCCTTGATTAAACTCGGTGGCAATCCCGAGCGAGTGGCTGAGCTGCGCATTGCGATCGATCAAGCGCGGCTGTTGACTCAGTACGCCGCCTGGAAAATCGACGAGGTGGGTGCCATGCAGGCGCTCAGCGAAATCTCCGCGATCAAGGTTGTTGCCCCGAACGTGATGCAGCAGGTGGTCGACGAGGCTATTCAACTGTTCGGGGGTGCCGGTGTGAGTAATGACACGCCGCTGGCGGCCCTGTTTGCCATGGCGCGGGTGCTGCGCCTGGCCGATGGCCCCGATGCCGTGCACCGCAGTTTGATCGCCCGCCTTGAATTTGCCAAATACCGCTAGGAGACGCTTGATGAGCAATAACTATAAGATGGGTCAGTCGCGCATTTTTATCACCGGTGGTGCGTCGGGTCTGGGGCGCGCGCTGGCCGAGCGTTTTGCCGCAGCGGGCTATGCGGTGTGCATCGGCGATATTCATGCTGAGCGCGGGGAGGAAACCCTGGCGGCGCTGCAGCAGAAAACGGCGGCGCACTTTCTCGCTTGCAATGTCCAGCGTGAAGAGGATTTGCAGGCCGCGGCAGACTGGCTTCGCGAGCATTGGGGAGGCGTGGATATTGTCGTCAACAATGCGGGGGTGGCCGCTGCCGGAAATATCGATGCGCTGCCGCTGGAGGATTGGCAGTGGGTCATGGATATCAATGTGCTGGGTGTGGTGCGTGGCAGCAAGGTGTTTACGGCGCTGATGAAGGAGCAAGGACACGGTCACATTGTGAATATCGCGTCACTCGCCGGCTTGATTCATCCGCCGAAGATGGCTGCTTACTGCGCTTCCAAGGCGGCGGTGGTGGCGATCTCCGAGAGCATGAGCCTAGAGTTGGCCGACGACAATATTGGCGTATCGGTGGTCTGTCCGGCGTTCTTCCGGACGAATCTTGCCGAGTCAGCGAGGGCGTCAGATGCCGATTCTGCCGGTATGACGAATCGCCTGGTGAACAAAGCCAAAATCGGCGCCGAAGAGATTGCCAATTACGTGTTCGAGGCTGTGCAGCGCGGCGACCACTATATCCTCACACACGCGGAAAGCCGTCGATTGTTCCGTCTGAAACGTCTCGTGCCTTTCAGCTGGTACCGTCGTGTGATGCTGAAAGGCACGTCGCGCATGGCTAAAAAGCGCGCCTGAGAAGATTACAGCAGTGCGCGCAGAGCGTTAATCGCCATTGCCAGCAGAGCGAGGGTACTGATGGCGAAAATGCTAAAGCGCAGCGGCACGTAGTTATTGGTGCTCTGCACAATGCTGTGCAGCACGCGGGCGACAACGTAGGTCCAGGCCAATGTCAGGTTGATACCGTCGCCCAAGCCCATCATGGCCAGTGTCAGCGCGGTAGCGTAGAACAGGGTGGGCTGCTCCATCAGATGATTGTAATTGTCGGCCTTCCACTGAATGCGTTTATCCATCAGGGTGGCCAGCTCGGCAGTGCGTTCTCCCGCCGAGGGCGGCAGCCCGGCTTTGTGGATGGCGGGCAGTCGCGTTAAGGCCATCCAGGCAAGCATCACCAAGCTCCAAAGCACCAGCGTAATGACGGGAAGAAAAAGAGGGGATGCACTCATGCGTATTTCCTGTTTTATCGTCTATGTGTCAGGGTGAGGGAAATATAGCAGCCGCATCGACATAACCACACAACGAGGACGCGATGTTTAGAAAAAATATTTTGATCACCGGTGCCAGCTCCGGTCTGGGTGAGGGAATGGCGCGGGCGTTCGCCGCGAAGGGCAGTAATCTGGCCCTGTGCGCACGCCGGGTGGAGAATCTGGAGGCCATCAAGGCCGATATTGAAAAGGCGCATCCCAATGTCACCGTGCTGATCAAGGCGCTGGACGTGTGCGACTACGATCAGGTGTTCACCGTGTTCCGTGAATTCCGTGAAGAATTGGGCAGTCTTGACCGAGTGATCGTGAATGCCGGGATGGGGAAGGGCGCGTCGATGGGCACCGGGTATTTCCATGCCAATCGCCGCACCGCCGAGACCAATTTCATTGGTGCCATTGCCCAGTGCGAGGCGGCCATGGAGATATTCCGGGAGCAAAATGCCGGACACCTGGTGACGATTTCCTCAATGAGCGCGCTGCGCGGCCTGCCTCGCGCGGTGAATATCTATGCGGCCACCAAGGCCGGACTGCGCACGCTGAGTGAAGGGCTGCGCGCCGATGTGTTGGGTACGCCGATTAAAGTGAGCTGTATCCTGCCCGGTTTTATTCTCACGCCGATTAATGAAGAGATGAAAAAAGCGCCGCTGCGGGTGGACCTGGAAACCGGCTGTCGCGCTCTGGTGAAAGCCATCGAAAAAGAGCCCGGTGAGGCCAAGGTGCCCGCTTGGCCGTGGGTGCCTGTGGGTTGGGCGATGAAGCTGCTGCCCTTGCGCCTCGTTGCTAAAATGACCTGATCAACGGGAGCGGGCGGAGAGATTGCAATGAAAATGTGGATGGCACTGTTGGTAGTGCTTGTGGCGCCCCTGAGCTGGGGCGCGAATGAGATGCCCGCGGAGAATCGCTATGTGGGCGGCCAGCCTTCGGCGGCAGACTTGCAGCGCCTTGCGGCGTCGGGAGTGCGCCATGTGATCAATCTGCGTCCGGCCGCCGAGCAGGCCGGTTACGACGAGTCGGCAGCCGTGACGGCAGAGGGGATGCAATACCATAATTTGCCGGTCGCCGGGGCGGCGGATATCAGCTTTGCCAACGCTCAGGCGCTGGATGCGCTGCTGACCGATATCGGCGACGAGCCGGTGCTGTTGCACTGCGCCAGCGGCAATCGTGTCGGTGCGCTGATGGCACTGCGGGCGGCCATGCAAGGGCAGGATGAGGAGTCCGCGATTGCTGAGGGGCGGCGCTGGGGTATGACGCGTCTGGAGCCGGTGGTGCGCCAGCGACTGCAGGAGCAGGACTGTCTGATAGCGATGGAATCCCACTGCTAGGATTCTGTCCGGGGGTGAAAGGCGCGCTTTGCCGGTAAAAGAATTGCGCCTGAGGCGCCCTTTAGGTACCGTTCGCTCAGTTTTCATGCCGCTTGACGCGGCGTTTCTGTATCAGGAGTGATCGTGGCGCAATTCGTTTACACCATGAACCGCGTGAGTAAGGTCGTGCCGCCCAAGCGCGAAATTCTCAGCGATATTTCCCTTTCGTTTTTCCCCGGTGCCAAGATCGGCGTACTCGGCCTGAATGGCGCGGGTAAATCCACGCTGCTGCGTATCATGGCGGGGGTCGATACCGAATTTAACGGCGAGGCGCGCCCGCAGCCGGGCATCAAAATCGGTTACCTGTCACAGGAGCCCGAGCTGGATCCCGCCAAGGATGTGCGCGGTAATGTTGAAGACGGTGTTGCCGAAGCCAAAGGCGCGCTGACAGAGTTGGATCAGGTCTATGCGGCCTATGCCGAGCCGGATGCCGATTTTGACGCGCTGGCCAAGCGCCAGGCTGAGCTGGAAGATATTATTCAGGCCACCGACGCCCACAACCTCGACCACAAGCTGGAAGTGGCCGCCGATGCCCTGCGTTTGCCGCCCTGGGATGCCGACGTCACCAAGCTCTCGGGCGGTGAGCGTCGCCGTGTGGCGCTGTGTCGCCTGCTGATGTCCAACCCCGACATGCTGCTGCTCGACGAGCCCACCAACCACCTGGATGCGGAATCGGTGGCCTGGCTGGAGCGCTTCCTCTGCGATTTCCCCGGCACAGTGGTGGCGATTACCCACGACCGCTACTTCCTCGATAACGCCGCCAACTGGATTCTGGAACTGGACCGCGGCCGCGGCATTCCCTACGAGGGTAACTACTCCGACTGGCTGGAAGCCAAGGAGCAGCGACTGGCTCAGGAAGCCAAAGCCGAGGCCTCGCGCAAGCGCGCCATTGCCACCGAGCTGGAGTGGGTGCGCAGCAATGCCAAGGGACGCCAGAGTAAGAGCAAGGCGCGTCTGGCCCGCTTTGAAGAAATGCAGTCTCAGGAGTTCCAGAGCCGCAGCGAGACCAACGAGATTTACATTCCGCCTGGCCCCCGTCTGGGCGACAAGGTGATCGAGCTGAACAATGTCAGCAAAGGTTACGGCGACCGCATGCTGATCAACGACCTGAGCTTCAGTATCCCCAAGGGGGCGATTGTCGGCATTGTGGGGGGGAATGGCGCGGGTAAATCGACCTTGTTCCGCATGATCAGCGGCAAGGAACAGCCCGACAGCGGCAGCGTCGAGCTGGGTGAAACCGTCAAGCTGGTGTCTGTAGAGCAGATGCGCGATGCCCTGGACGATAATAAAACCGTCTGGGAAGCAGTGTCTGATGGGCTGGATATGCTGCGTATCGGCAGCTATGAAATCCCGTCGCGGGCCTACATCGGTCGCTTCAATTTTAAAGGCAGCGATCAGCAGAAACGCGTTGGCGAACTGTCGGGCGGTGAACGTGGTCGTCTGCAACTGGCCTGCACCTTGAAGGAAGGCGGCAATGTGCTGCTGCTCGACGAACCCTCCAACGACCTCGACGTGGAAACCTTGCGGGCACTGGAAGACGCCCTGCTGGACTTCCCCGGCTGCGCGCTGGTGATCTCGCACGACCGCTGGTTCCTCGACCGGATCGCGACCCACATTCTCGCCTATGAGGGCGACAGCGAGGTGGTGTTCTTCGAGGGTAACTACACCGAGTATCACGAAGACTTCGTGGCCCGCAAAGGCAACAATGCGGCGCCCAAGCGTATGAAGTACAAGAAGCTCAAATAAGCGGGCGGCGGCGAATTGCCGCCAAACGCGTTCCGCAGATGGCCGTCGGTGTGCAAATCCGCAGATTTGTTGCCCCGCACGGCCATTTTTACATTCCAGAGGTTTGCTGTATGGCCCGGGGTAAGGGAAAATAGCGCCCTCTTTGCCGCCACCACAGTATCAGGAGCTCCCGATGCCCTCTCGCCGCGACCTTGCCAACGCTATCCGTGCCCTGAGCATGGACGCCGTCCAGAAAGCCAACTCCGGTCACCCCGGTGCGCCAATGGGAATGGCGGACATTGCAGAAGTGCTGTGGCGGGACTATCTCCAGCACAATCCGGCCAACCCGAACTGGGCCAACCGCGACCGCTTTGTGCTGTCGAATGGTCACGGCTCCATGCTGATTTACTCGCTGCTGCACCTCAGCGGTTATGAGCTGACGATCGACGATCTGCAAAACTTCCGTCAGCTGCACAGCAAAACTCCCGGCCACCCCGAATACGGCTATGCACCCGGTGTAGAAACCACCACTGGCCCATTGGGGCAGGGCATTGCCAACGCCGTGGGCATGGCAACGGCCGAAAAAATCCTGGCGGCCCAGTTTAACCGCGACGGCCACGACGTGGTCGATCACTACACCTACACCTTCCTCGGCGACGGTTGCATGATGGAAGGCATCTCCCACGAAGTCTGCTCGCTGGCGGGAACCTTGGGTCTGGGCAAGCTGATTGCTTTCTACGATGACAACGGCATTTCCATCGATGGCGAAGTGGAAGGCTGGTTCAGCGACGACACCCCGAAACGTTTCGAGGCCTACGGCTGGCAGGTGATTCCGGCGGTTGATGGCCACGACAGCGATGCCATTACTGCGGCCATCGAGGCGGCGCGCGCCGAGACGGGCAAGCCGACGCTGATCTGCTGCAAGACCGTGATCGGCATGGGGTCGCCCAATAAAGCCGGTAAAGAAGAGTGTCACGGCGCGCCACTGGGCGACGAGGAAATCGCCCTGACGCGCGAAGCGCTGGGCTGGAACTACGGCAGCTTTGAAATCCCCGACGATATCTACGCGGAGTGGAGCGCCCGCGACAGTGGCGCGGCCGCCGAACAGGCCTGGAACGAAAAGTTTGAGGCCTACGCCGGGGCGCACCCGGAGCTGGCTGCCGAATTCAAACGTCGCGTTGGTGGCGAACTGCCTGCCGATTTTTCCCGTCAGGCCGAAGCGTTTATCTATCAGTGTCAGGACGAAGGCAAGGAAGTCGCAACCCGCAAGGCCTCGCAACTCTGCCTGGATGCCTTTGGTGAGATGCTGCCGGAGCTGCTGGGCGGCTCTGCTGACTTGGCCGGTTCCAACCTGACTTGGTGGAAAGGCTCCAAGGCGATAACGGCCGACGATGCCAGCGGCAACTACCTGCACTACGGGGTGCGCGAGTTTGGTATGTCGGCGATGATGAACGGCATCGCCCTGCACGGCGGCTTTATCAACTACGGTGCCACCTTCTTGGTGTTTATGGAATACGCCCGCAACGCGGTGCGCATGGCGGCGCTGATGAAGCAGCGCAGCATTTTTGTGTACACCCACGATTCTATCGGTCTGGGCGAAGACGGCCCGACTCACCAGCCTATCGAGCAAATTGCTTCACTGCGCGGCACCCCGAATATGTCACTGTGGCGCCCCTGCGATATGGTGGAATCTGCCGTTGCCTGGCGTGCGGCGATTGAGCGTGCCGATGGCCCGACTTCATTGATCTTTACCCGTCAGGGCTTGCCCCACCAGAATCGCAGCAGCGCACAGGTGGCGGCGATTGCCCGCGGTGGCTATGTGCTGAGTGACTGCGATGGCGAGCCGGAGGCCATTATTATCGCCACGGGCTCTGAAGTGAAACTGGCGATGGCGGCGCAGGAACAACTGGCTCAGTCCGGTCGTAAGGTTCGTGTGGTCTCCATGCCCAGCACGGATGTATTTGAACAGCAGGATGCCTACTACCGCGAATCGGTGCTGCCCAGCAATGTGCTGGCACGCGTCGCTGTGGAAGCGGCTCATAAAGACTACTGGTACAAGTATGTTGGCCTCGATGGTCGCATTGTGGGTATGGACAGCTTTGGTGAGTCGGCACCCGCCGGTGAGCTGTTCAAGTTCTTCGGCATTACCGCCGAGGCGGTGGTCGCCGCGGTTGAAGACTGCATCGACTGATGATCCGACTGGCGATCAATGGTTATGGCCGTATTGGCCGCTGTGTACTGCGGGCGCTCTATGAGTCGCCCCTGCGAGAGCAGTTGCGCATTGTTGCCATTAACGAGCCTGCTGACCTGGACACCATCGCCCACCTGACCCGTTATGACAGCACCCACGGGCGCTTTGTTGGTACGGTGGAAAAAGGCGTCGATAGCCTGCATATCAATGGCGATGAAATTGTGGTTACCCACCACAGTTCGCTGCGCGAACTGGACTGGAGTCGCCACAATATTGATGTGGTGCTTGAGTGCAGCGGGCAGTTCCTGAGTCATCGCGAGCTGGAGATGCATCTGGAAAACGGCGCCCGTCATGTGCTGCTGTCCAATCCCGGCGAGGCCAGTATTCCCACCTATGTTTACGGTCTGAATCACGAGTCATTGGACAGCGAGCAGCGCATCGTTTCCAACGCCTCCTGTACGACCAACGGCATCGCGCCGGTCATTGATGTTTTGCACCGCGCTTTTGGTGTGCGTTCGGGGTGTATTACCACGATTCATTCGGCGATGAATGACCAGCCCGTACTCGATGCCTATCACAACACGGATCTGCGCAAGACGCGGGCGGCGGGTATGTCGATGATCCCCATCGATACCGGTCTGGCGGCGGGCATCGGCCGTATTCTGCCCGAGCTGGATGGCCGCTTTGCCGCGCGGGCGGTGCGCATTCCCACCCATAATGTGTCGGCGATGGAGATGAGCGTGACGCTGCAGTCGCGGGTGAGTGCAGCCGATATCAATGCGGCGTTGCAAATGGCGGCGCGGGGGCGGCTGCGCAAGGTGCTGGGCATTACCGAGGAGCCGCTGGCGTCCTGTGATTTTAACCACGATCCGCGCTCGGGGATTGTCGATGCCGGACAGACGCGTGTTGCCGATGAACTGGCCAGCGTACTGACGTGGTTCGATAACGAGTGGGGCTATTCCAACCGCATGCTCGACATGGTGGTCCACTGGTTGCATTGATTTTGGCGGCGGTGGTCGGCCTTGAGAACGGCGTCCACTGACATAACACGATGGCGTGCGGCTCTCGCACGGACAGGATAAACAAGCGAAAACACGGGAAGCACTATGAACGTACTGAAAATGCGCGATCTGGACCTGGCTGGCAAGCGCCTGCTGATCCGCGAAGATCTCAACGTGCCAATCAAGGATGGCAAAGTCAGCTCCGATGCCCGCCTGCGTGCGGCACTGCCCACGCTGAAACTGGCCCTGGAACAGGGCGCCAAAGTGATCGTGATGTCTCACCTTGGACGCCCCACGGAAGGCGAGTTCGAGCAGCAGTTTTCGATGCAGCCAGTGGCGGATTACCTCAGCGAAGCGCTGGGTCAGTCAGTGCCGGTTGTGGCTGAATGGCGCGAGGGTGTCGAGCTGGAAAGCGGACAGTTGGTGCTGCTGGAAAACGTGCGTTTTAATCCCGGTGAGAAAAAAGACGACGAGGCGCTGGCAAAAGCCTATGCCGCGCTCTGTGATATTTTTGTGATGGATGCCTTCGGTACGGCTCATCGGGCCCAGGCATCGACCCATGGTGTGGCCAAGTTTGCACCCACTGCCTGTGCGGGCCCATTGTTGGCGGCCGAGCTGGAAAATCTCGAAAAAGCCCTGGCCAACCCGGCGCGACCAATGGTGGCGATTGTCGGTGGTTCCAAGGTGTCGACCAAACTCACCGTGCTCGAAACGCTGTCCGACAAAGTCGATCAGCTCATTGTCGGTGGTGGTATTGCCAACACCTTCCTTGCGGCGGCCGGCTATAACGTTGGCAAGTCTCTGTGTGAGGAGGACTTGATTCCTCAGGCCAAGGCGCTGATGGAAAAATGCGATATCCCATTGCCCACAGATGTGATGACCGGCAAGAAATTCGATGAAAATGAGCCGGCGACACTGCGTCCGGTGGAAAACATCGGCGACGACGATATGATCTTCGACATCGGCCCGGTGTCAGCCGCGGTATTGGCAGAGATTCTGCGCGATGCTGGCACCATTATCTGGAACGGTCCGGTCGGCGTGTTTGAATTCGACCAGTTTGCCGACGGTACGGAAGATATTGCCCGTGCGATTGCCGAGTCCGATGCCTTCTCTATTGCAGGCGGCGGCGATACCCTGGCGGCCGTTGATAAATTCGGTATTACCGATAAGGTGTCTTATATCTCTACCGGCGGCGGCGCCTTCCTCGAGTATGTGGAAGGTAAGGAGTTGCCAGCGGTGGCTGTTCTGGAAGCCCGCGCCAACGGCTAATGCGCGGGGCCTGCGCTGGATGTCGCAGGGCGGATTACACAGTTTTTAAAGACTAAAAAGGAAGTTCACTATGGCTCTTATCAGCATGCGTCAAATGCTGGATCACGCCGCAGAATTTGGTTACGGCGTCCCGGCGTTTAACGTTAACAATCTTGAGCAGACCCGCGCCATTATGGAAGCGGCTCGTGAAACCAACAGCCCGGTTATCATGCAGGCCTCTGCAGGCGCCCGCAAATATGCTGGCGCGCCGTTCCTGCGTCACATGATTCTGGCGGCCATCGAAGAATTCCCGGAAATCCCGGTGGTGATGCACCAGGATCACGGTACCAGCCCGGCAGTGTGTCAGCGTTCTATTCAACTGGGTTTCAGCTCGGTCATGATGGACGGCTCACTGCGCGAAGACGGCAAAACGCCATCGGATTACGACTACAACGTCGACGTAACGCGCACGGTTGTCGACATGGCCCACGCTTGCGGCGTGTCGGTGGAAGGTGAGCTAGGTTGCCTGGGCTCGCTGGAAACCGGGCAAGCAGGTGAGGAAGACGGTGTGGGTGCCGAGGGTACGCTGTCTCACGACCAGATGCTGACTGACCCGGAAGAAGCTGCGGACTTTGTGGCGAAGACCGGTGTTGATGCCCTGGCCATTGCCTGTGGTACCAGCCACGGCGCTTACAAATTTACCCGCCCGCCGACGGGCGATATTCTCGCGATTGACCGCATCAAGGCAATTCACGCCCGCATTCCCGACACCCATCTGGTAATGCACGGCAGCTCCAGTGTGCCTCAGGACTGGCTGGCGATCATCAACGAGTTTGGTGGTGAAATCCCGGAAACCTACGGTGTGCCGGTTGAGCAGATTGTGGAAGGTATCAAATACGGCGTGCGCAAGGTGAATATCGACACCGACCTGCGTCTGGCGTCTACCGGTGCAATTCGTCGTTTCCTTGCACAGAACCCCAGCGAGTTCGACCCGCGCAAATATCTGAAAGAAACCATCAAGGAAATGAAGGCAATTTGTGTGGCGCGCTACGAGGCCTTTGGCACCGCAGGCAATGCCTCCAAGATCAAGCCAGTGAGCCTGGATGCGATGTTCGCGGATTACGAGGCCGGCAAGCTGGACCCCAAAGTCCGCTGAGCATAGCCTTGGTGACACGACAAAGCCCGGCCCTGTGCCGGGTTTTTTATTGCCCGATGATCGCTGCTTGCAGAGGGTTTGGCTTTTTCCACGTCGAGGCGGCAAACTTGTCGATCGCTGATTCACCGAAATGTCGCCGCAAAGGAGAGAGCCATGTTCTGGCCGGATAATGTCGATCAACAGCACTTGCCGGAGCTGTCGCCGCTGGGACTGGACGCGACGCTGGACAGTCAGCCGTGGCTCCGTGAGTACTGCGCCTACTACGATATTGATTTCGAGCAACACTACCCCGGTCTCGAGCATTTTATCGGTTATTTCACCGCCGAAGGCGAGCGCATTGCCACGCAGGTGTTTCGCTTGCCCAATGCGACGCGCACTGCCTGGGTCTATCACGGCTACTACGATCACGTGGGCCTGTTCAATAACGTCATCAATTACTGCTTAAAGCATGGTCTATCGGTTGTGGCGTTTGATCTGCCGGGCCACGGCCTGTCCTCGGGAGAGCGCGCAGCCATCGACAGCTTTTTCCGCTACCGCAGTGTATTGCGCAATGCCTTCGAGGCGGTTGGCGAGTTCAGCCTGCCAGCGCGTAAAGTGGCGATCGCTCAAAGTACCGGCTGCGCCATTGTCGGCTCCCATTTGCTGGGTGGTGGGAGTGAGGACTTCGAGAACGTCGTGCTGCTGGCGCCGCTGGTTCGGCCCTGTGATTTCTCTTGGGGGCGACCGCTGCATGCGGTGCTGAAATACTTTTTGCACAGCATTCCACGGCGCTTTGCTGACAACTCTGATGATCAGGCTTTTCTCGAGTTTCTGCGTGAGCGAGACCCGCTGCAGCCGCGTATTTTGCCGTTGAGCTGGGTGGGCGCGCTGAAAGACTGGCTGCGCTGGTTTGTCGATCAGCCGGCCTGTGATACCCCGGTATTGATTCTTCAGGGGGATGCCGATGCAACGGTCGACTGGCGCTATAACCTGCCAGTGCTGCGTGGCAAGTACCGCCAGCTTCACGAGGTGATGATTGCCGGGGCGCGCCATCATCTGGTCAAAGAGGGGGAGCAGTATCGGGCACAGCTCTGGCAGGCGATGGATGATTTTCTGCAACTGGGTGAGGCCGCACCCAGCCTGAAAACGCCCGCATAAAAAAAGGAGCCACTGTTGGGCTCCTAAAGAGGGTATCGAGATAGGTCGATAATTGAGACTGGGGTGGTAAGCAAAAGTTCCCGGTGTTACATCATGCTTTGGGCGATACCTTCCACGTCGAGGATCAGCTGCACGGTGCGCGAAGCCGGTCCCAGGTCGTAGTCGATACCAAAGTCCTTCAGTGCAAACTCAGTGGTGCCGTGGAAGCCTTGACGGTAGCCGCCCCAGGGATCTTTGCCGCCGCCAATTTCGGTGACATCAATGCTGATTTCTTTCGTCACGCCATGCAGGGTCAGCTTGCCTTTTAGCTCCGCTTTGCCGTCACCTTTGGGAGTAAAGCTGGTGCTGACAAACGTGGCTTTGGGGTACTTGTCTACGTTCAGGAAGTCCTTGCCACGCAGGTGCTTGTCACGTTCAGCGTGATTGCTGTTCAGGCTGGCGGTGTTAATTTCCACATTGACGCTGGACGCTTCCGGCTTGTCAGCATCGTAATTGAAACGACCGCTAAATTCGTCGAAGCGACCGTATAGCCAGCTATAGCCAAGGTGTTTGATTTTGAACTGGATGAAGGCGTGAGCGCCGGCAGTGTCGATTTTGTACTCGGTGGCGTGGAGCTGACCACTCAAGCCCAGTAACAGGCTCAGGGTAAGGGCAAATGCTCTGATCATGATCGTTTCCTTTGTCGTGATGAATGGTGCATTGATAGTACGTGGCTTGTTGGTAGTGTGGCTGCGCCGCTAGTCGCGGCGCGGCTGGCGCGATAAACTGAGCATTTTCAGCAGGGTGTTATCGCGGTTGTAAAAATGGTGTTTGAGTGCAGCGGCAGCGTGCACGCCAGCGAGAATAATCAGTATCCAAGCAAGGAATTCGTGGATTTCGCCGGCAATATCTTCCTGATTTTCCAGCCCGTGCAAGGTCGCCGGGACACTGAACCATCCGAAGACGTCGATGGCTCGGCCATCTGCGGTCGAAATCAGATAGCCGGCCAGCATCAAGACCAGCAGCAGTGCGTAAAGGGCGTAGTGTGTCAGGTGAGCAGTGATGCGCTCCCAGGCTTTCATGCCGGGCGCATCCTGTGGACGAGGGTTGATCGCGCGCCAGAACAGGCGGAAGAGCAGCAAGCCAAGCAGGAGTATGCCGATGCTCTTATGGATAAATGGCCCCTGACGATACCAGGGGTCGTAATAGCTGAGGTCGCGCATCCACACGCCCAAGGCAAACATGCCGAATACCGCCAGTGCCATTGACCAGTGGAGGGCAACACTAAGCCAGCCGTAGCGGTCGTGGGTGTTTTTCATCGGCATGCCGGTAACTCCTATACCCGAGGCATTATTGCCCCGCTGCGCAAGATCGATGAGCTGAGTATAGGAGAAGCTGATCGATAGAAAAGCGCATTTATTCGCCTCTATTAATCAGCTTTTTAGATGGTTTATCGCCCCGCCAGCAAATTGGCCAGCCGATCGACTTCGGCGATGTCGCTACTGGCGGGCACAAGCTGCAGTTCGTCGCAGCCCAGTTCTTCAATGGCTGCAATACCGTCGAGAATAGCTTGGGGGTCATGCATGCGCATGGTGCGTGCGACTTTCTCTGCTTCATCATCACCGAACACTTTCAGGTAATCAAACACATAGTCGCGCAGTGCCTGCTGACTGTTGTCGGCGAGGGAGTACCAGAAGCCGCCCATGCGGTAGGGTTTTTCCTTGCGGCCGCTTTCCGCCCAGGCGCGATCGGCGCTGCTGAAAAAGTGATTGATGAGTCCAGCATCGCCGTCCATCGCAAAACCGTAGAGGCCGTCTGCCCACTTGGATACACGCTGAATACTTTTCGGCCCCATGGCGCCGACAAGAATGGGCGGGCCACCGGCTTGCACCGGGTCGGGGCCGATTTCGTCAAAGTCGTCGATTTGTTCGCCGCGCCAGATGCGTTTCATCAAGGCGATCTGTTCGTCCATACGCTGGAAGCGGCCTTTCATTTCTGCCCCCAGCGCCTGATAGTCTTTCTCGCGCCCGCCAACGCCTACGGTCACGGTTACGCGGCCATTGGAGAGAATGTCCAGGGTGGCAATTTCCTTGGCCGCCTGCACCGCACTGTGCATGGGCAGCACATAGAGAGAGGGAATAATCCGAACCCGCTCGGTGCTGGCGGCGGCAAAGGCGAGGATATTACGCATTTCCATGCTGTAGCCGGTAACGCGCTCACCACAGGACAGGCTGGAGAACGGTCCTTGATCGATAATACGACACCAGTCCTGAAAGGTCTGACGATTCAGACCGCGTTTCATATACGGCAGGCAAACACCAATTTTCATAACAGCACTCACATTATTTTTAATTAGAGATTGTAGAGATTTCCCCGCGTTCTACACTCACCCAGAAAGGCGATATTTTCGTATACCAATAAAACTAGGCCAGTTGCGCACACCGTGCGATGATCGCGGCGGTCGCATAAAAAAGGGAATGCCATGAGTCAGTTCATTATTTACGCCTATCTGTTCGATGGTGAGGGTGGTGCTAGCGTGTTGGATGAAAAAGCCCTGTCGGCATGGACTCCGGAGCAGGGCGTGCTGTGGGTCCACCTTGACTACAGTCATCCCGAGACTCGCCCCTGGTTGCAGAAATTCAGTCAGCGCAGTGACAGTGCGCTGGATGATATCTCGGTGTCGGCGCTGTTGGCGGAAGATACCCGGCCTCGTGCGGCGGCGCACAATGGCGGGCTGCTGATGGCCCTGAGGGGCGTCAATATGAACCCCAATGCGGATCCCGAGGATATGGTGTCCATCCGCTTGTTTGCCGACCAATATCACATTATCAGTTCTCGCAAGCGCAAGCTGTTGTCAGTGGACGACATTATCAGCCGCTTTGGCAAGTGCGAGGGCCCCTGTAACAGCGCTGAGTTCGTCGCCTTGCTCTGTGATCGTCTGGTGTCGAGAATGTCGGGCCCTATTGATGAAGCCGAAGATCAGGTGGATTTACTGGAAGAATCCCTGTTGAGTACGGCGCGGGTAAAGCTGCGAAGTCAGTTGAGTGACTTGCGGCGTCAGGCGATTGCGCTGCGCCGCTATCTGGCGCCGCAACGTGAGGCGCTTAACTGGATATTGAGTGAGCGGGTCGCCTGGTTTGAAGCCGAAGATCGGGCGCGGGTCAGGGAGGCCGGGGATCGGCTTGCGCAATATATTGAAACGCTCGACAGCGTGAGGGAGCGTGCGGCGGTGACGCAGGAGGAGCTGATTAACCAGATTTCGGAAGAATCCAATGCGCGTATGTATATTCTTTCGATAGTGTCTGCTGTATTCCTGCCGTTGGGTTTTGCCACGGGGTTGTTGGGAATCAACGTGGGGGGGATTCCCGGCGCGGATAATGATCAGGCATTTATGATCTTTATTGCGATGCTGGTGGGGCTGGCGGCATTGATGCTGGTTTACTTTAGATATAAACGCTGGTTGTAGTTTTCTGAAAAACGACGAAAAGTGCGTATAGAAAATTGTGAATTTGGCGAAAATTGTCGGCTAATTACTGGTAAATGCGGCCTTTTTCAATGTGCTGAGTTTATTTATCTGAATTAGTGAACGATAATACGGATTGATAAGTCTTAAATGACTGGCAATGGATGCTAAATGTTTTTAGCCATCGTGATGTTGTTAAATCAGGATGGTGCAGTAAATTTCATTCAATGTGTTATCCCGATAATTTAAGGACTGTTATGGACATTTCTAAGCTGCAAAAACAACTCGAAGAAGAGCACAAAGCGCTGGACCAGAAATTCAAATTTATTTCTGATCTGCAGGCCTTGATGAAAAAGCATGGCCAGACCACGGAAAGCCTGAAAGAAATTCTGGGCGAGTCAGTTGAAGCAGCTCCCAAGAAGCGCGGTCGCAAGCCGGGTTCAAAAGTCGCTGCTAAAGCGGCACCGAAGGCCGCAGCCAAAAAGCCGCGTAAAAAGCAGGCAGCGCGTCCGCTGCGTAAGTTCAAGAACCCCAAGACTGGCGAGATCACAGAAACTCGCGCACCGCAGGTTAATAAAACCATTAAGGCGTGGGCGGCTGAATCCAAGCTCGATTGGCGCAAGCTGGAAGTTTAAGCTTGTCGCAAGTGATAAAAAAACCGCCTCCAGGGGCGGTTTTTTAATGGGTGGCGTTTCAGGGGGCTTATCCGACAGTGGTTTCCACGGTCAGCAGGCCATCGAGTTCGCAGCGTAGCCGGTCGCCCGGGTTTAATGGCCCGACGCCAGCCGGAGTGCCGGTGAGCACGATATCGCCGGGCAGCAAGGTAAAACTCTGGCTGATATCTGCCAGCAGTGCCTCAATGGGGAACAGCATGTCACGGCATTGCCCGTCCTGTTGCAATGCGCCGTTGCGCTGTAATTGCAGGCGCAAGGCTTTCCAGTCGCCAACAGCTGCCGCTGGCACAAACGCGGATACCGGGCAGGCACCGTCGAAGGCTTTGGCGCGCTCCCAGGGCTGGCCTTTTTCTTTTAATTGGGATTGCAGCTCACGCAGTGTTAAGTCCAGAGCCAGACCATAACCGGCAATCGCTGCCAGCGTTTCCTCCGCGCGGGCTTCACTGAGCGGCTGGCCGATCAGTAAGGCCAGTTCCAGTTCGTGATGGCATTCACCGCGGTCGCGGGGAATCGCCAGCGGTTGATCAAGCGCTGCGAGAGCCGTACTGGGTTTGATAAATAACAGCGGTTGCTTCGGGATTGGGTTATTCAGCTCCCTTGCGTGCTCGGCATAGTTGCGCCCGACACAGACGATTTTACCGTTGGGTAATTCGCAGGGGCGGTCATCGCTAAAGCGGTGCTGGTAGAGCATCCTGCATATTCCTCAGTCGAATATTTTGCCGGGGTTCATCAAGCCCTTGGGGTCGAAGATCTGTTTCAGTTGTCGCATCAAAGCAATTTCTTCGGGGCTTCGGGAGTACTGCAAGTAATCCTTCTTAAGCAGGCCAACTCCGTGTTCTGCCGATACGCTGCCGCCATAGCGTTTGACAATATCGAATACCGCGAGGCTGACTTTGCCGCACTGTTCGAAGAATACGGCTTTATCAAGATCGTCCGGCTTTAGAATGTTCAGGTGCAGGTTGCCGTCGCCGATATGGCCAAACCAAATAATTTCAAAATCCGGGTATTCCGCATTAACGACGTCCTCCACGGCATTGAGGAAGTTCGGGACCTTGGAGATAACCGTTGAAATATCATTCTTGTAAGGCGTCCAGCGAGAAATGGTTTCGGAAATATCCTCGCGCAGGCGCCACAGGTTTTTCAGCTGTTCAAGGCTTTGGCTCATGACGCCGTCGAGCACCCAACCCTCTTCCACGCAGGCTTCAAACAGGGCCATGGCCTGTTCTTCGGTTTCGTCGTTAAGTTTTTCAAACTCCAGCAGGGCATAGTAAGGGCATGTTGATTCGAAGGGGCGAGGCAGCTTGCTGTGCTCGATAACTTTTTGCAGGGCCTGCTCTGAGAAAAATTCAAAGGCCGTCAGGTCCATTTCCGACTGAAAGCGGTTGAACAGACTCATGATACCGTCGAAGTTTTCCACGCCCAGTACAAACGCTGTGAGGTTTTTTGGCTGTCGGGTCAGCTGCATGGTCGCTTCGCAAATCAAGCCCAGCGTGCCCTCGGCACCAATAAACAACTGGCGGAGATCATAGCCGGCATTGTTTTTCAGCAGGCCGTTATTGAGGTGCAGAATCTCGCCACTGCCGGTGACTACGGTCAGTCCGGCGACCCAGTCGCGGGTCATTCCCCAGCGCAAGACTTTGATGCCTCCGGCATTGGTGGCGATATTGCCGCCAATCTGTGAGGAGCCTGCAGAGGCAAAGTCGACGGGGTAGTACAGTCCCTGTTCCTCAGCATAGTGTTGCAGTTGCTCGGTAATCACGCCTGCCTGGCAGCGCACGGTGCGGTCAATGGGATCGAAGTCACTGATCTGATTCATGTAGTCAAACGACACCACCAGCTCACCATTGGCCGCGACGGCGCCGCCACTGAGACCGGTGCGGCCACCGCTGGGTACCACTGCCAACTGTTCGGTGTTGGCGAGTTGGACAATGGCTTGAACTTGCTCGGTGCTGCGCGGAAACACCACGGCCATTGGGGCGGGTTCCCAGGCCTTGGTCCAGTCTCGGCCATGGCTGTGCAGGGTGTCGGCATCGAGGCGGACCTTGTCGTCGCCGACAATGGCTTTCAGCTCAGTAATAATGCGCTCTGCGTGGGGGTGAGCGGGGGCAGATGACATGGCGGATTGCCTCAGAAATTGACTACGGGAAAAGCGTTTTATGATACCATATTGCGCTTTCACGTTATCCCCCCTTCGAGAGCGCAATCCGATGGCAAAAACCTCCCTCGATAAGGCAAAAATCAAATTCCTTCTGCTTGAAGGTGTTCACCAGTCCGCCGTAGACGCACTGCAGGCCGCCGGTTACAGCAACATCGACTACTATCAGAAGGCCCTTCCCGACGACGAGCTTAAGCAAAAGATTGCCGATGCCCACTTTGTGGGAATTCGCTCGCGCACGCAGCTTACTGACGACGTTTTTGATGCGGCGAAAAAGCTGATTGCCGTGGGCTGTTTCTGCATCGGTACCAACCAGGTCAATTTGCAGGCGGCGACCGAGCGCGGCATTGCCGTATTCAACGCGCCGTTCTCCAATACCCGCTCTGTTGCCGAGCTGGTGATTGCCGAAGCGATCTTGTTGCTGCGCGGCATTGCCGAGAAGAATGCCGCGGCTCACCGCGGCGAGTGGATGAAGAGCGCGGTCGGTTCCTACGAAATTCGTGGCAAGCGTCTGGGGATTATCGGTTACGGCTCGATTGGTATGCAGCTGTCGGTCATTGCAGAAAGCCTTGGGATGGAAGTCTGTTTCACCGATGTGGTGAACAAGCTGCCACTGGGTAATGCCGTTCAGGTCAGTCTGGGTGAGTTGCTTGCGACCTCGGATATTGTCAGCCTGCATGTGCCGGAAACCGCGTCCACGCAGGACATGATTGGCGCGGGAGAACTGGCGCAGATGAAGCCCGGCTCAATTCTGATCAATGCCTCGCGTGGCACGGTGGTGGATATTGACGCGCTGGCCAACGCGCTGAGCGATGCTCACCTGTCGGGGGCGGCTATCGATGTGTTCCCGGAAGAGCCGCGTGGCAACAACGACGAATTTATTTCGCCGCTGCGCGAGTTCGACAATGTGTTCCTGACGCCCCATATCGGTGGGTCCACCATGGAAGCGCAGCAGAATATTGGTTCTGAAGTGGCGGACAAGCTGGTCAAATATTCCGACAACGGTACCACGACATCCTCGGTGAACTTCCCCGAAGTGGCGCTGCCGGCGCATCCGGGCAAGCACCGTATTCTGCACGTGCACCGCAACGTGCCGGGTATTCTCAGCGCCATCAACCAGATCTTCTCCGACAACCAGATCAATATTTCGGGGCAGTATCTGCAAACCAATGACAAGATCGGCTACGTGGTGATCGATATCGACAAGGCCTCCGGTGCGCTGGCACAGGAGAAACTGTCTGAGATCCCCGATACCATTCGCTGCCGTCTTTTGTTCTAAGCGGCCCTCTTCGCGCCGGTGCACACTGCCCCGGCGCTGATCTTTTTCGCCACCTCCTATTTGGCAAATGAGCAGTTTTGCCATAGGTCACTTCCCGGTCGGTTCATATACTTGTGCGACATTTGCACAGGTAGTGAGGAACCACCATGAAACTGGGCCTGCATCTGGGGTACTTCCAAAAACACCCCACCGACCGCTTTATCGAATTGGCGCAAACGGCTGAGAAGCTGGGGTTTGATTCGGTTTATACCGCCGAGGCCTACGGCTCAGACTGCTTTACTCCACTGGCCGCGATTGCGGCGACGACGTCTAAAATTCGTCTGTGTACCGGCGTCATGCAGATTTCGGCGCGCACGCCGGTCTGTGCCGCGATGTCTGCGTTGACGCTGGACCATATCTCCAATGGCCGTCTCAGCTTGGGCGTTGGGGTATCGGGGCCGCAGGTTGTTGAAGGTTGGTACGGTCAGCAGTTCAAGCGCCCGCTGGAGCGCACCAGGGAATGGCTGGATATCTTTCAGGCGGTGATTGCTCGCGAAGCGCCGGTGGAATATCAGGGGCGTCAGTATCAACTGCCTTATCAAGGGGCGGAGAGTCTGGGACTGGGCAAGCCCCTTAAGAGCATTACGCACCCGCTGCGCAAGAAAATTCCCGTATTCCTGGGCGCTGAAGGCCCGAAGAATATCGCCCTGGCTGCCGAACGGTTTGATGGCTGGATGCCGATATTTGTTTCGCCTTACCGCATGGGTATTTTCGATGAAAGTCTGGCCAATAAGCCCGATGATTTTGAAATCAATGCCATGGTCAACTGCATCGTTAACGATAATCTCGAAGAGGCCATGTTCCCCGGTAAAATGACGATGGCGCTGTACCTCGGCGGCATGGGTGCCCGCAAAGACAACTTCCACAAAAACCTGATGGGCCGTATGGGCTTTGGCGACGAGGCCGAGAAAGTGCAGGATTTGTGGTACGACGGCAAGCATGAAGAAGCCATCAAGGCGGTGCCGGATGCACTGGTGGATGAAATTTCACTGGTCGGGCCGAAAGACCGTATCAAGGAGCGCTTGCAGGATTGGAAGAAGTCGCCGGTTACCACACTGATGATCGGTCACCGTGACCATTTCGACACCTCCGTGGAAACGATGGAGTTTCTGGCAGAGGCCCTGCTCTGAGGCTAGTCTGAAAAACCTCCTCGAACGGCGCCTGTGGGCGCCGTTTTTGTTTGCGGCTATGGCAGCAAACGCTGTGTCTCATTTTGATGTTTTGTGTTTTAGAGGGAATGTAGCTAGTCTACATATGTGCTCGCCACTGAGTGCAAGCGATAACAACAATAACGCAGCGAATAGGTGGTTGGATGGATATCAAAGTATCCCGTATCTGTCGGGGCGGTTTGCTCGGCGCCATATTTTTGTTCCCCAGTGTCATTGCAGAGGCCCAATCTCTTGAAACCCAGTCCCCTCAAGCCCAGCCCTCTGAGGCCGAGACGGCTGCGCGAAAGTATAGTGGCGGCACTATCGAAGAAGTGTTGGTAACGGCTCGGAAGCGGGCGGAGAACCTCCAGGAAACCCCGGTTGCCGTCACCGCGCTCAGCGGTGACGATCTGCGTGCTCAGGGGATTCTCAGTACCACGGAGTTGAGCAAATCGGTGCCAAGTCTGCAGATAAACGACAGTACGTCGGCGCAGATTTTTATCCGCGGTATCGGGCAGCGTGCGCCGATGGCGCGCTTTGATCCCTCGGTGAGTGTCTATCTTGACGGTATTTTCATTCCGCGCCCCGATGGTCAGCTCCTCGATACTATCGACGTGGAGAGTGTGCAGGTATTGCGCGGGCCGCAGGGCACCCTGTTCGGCAAGAACAACACCGGTGGGGCGCTGGTCTTTACCCTCAGCAAGCCAGGTGAAGAGCGGGGTGGCTATGTTGAGGCAGGGCTGGGAAATTACAATGAGCAGCGCTTGCGTGCGGCGGTCGACGTGCCGGTCAGCGATACCTTTCTCACGCGCTTGTCGTTCAACAGCCAGCGCCGGGATGGCTTTCTGGAAGACCGGGATATTGGTGATACTCAATCCATTGATCGGCTATCTACGATTTTTCAAACCCGCTGGTTGGCCAGTGAATCGCTGACGCTGGATACCTTGGCCTTCTTCGGCAAGATTCGCGAACGTTACCCCACGTATCACTGTAAGTTGATTAACGATGACGCTCTATTCGTCGATGGGCTGGGACTGCTGTGGCCGGGCGATACCGATTCCGCCAACCCCAGCGCCTACCGCGACAATTGTGAGGCCAATAACCGCGATGCGCTGCCTGACCTGGTGACGAATCAGGGCGACGACCAGTATCAGGTGAAAGATCAGGATGTGTTGCTGCTGGGGGCCACGCTCGACTGGGAGCTGAGTGCTGACCACAGTATTAAAGCGATCTTCGGCTACCGCGATGCGGTAAAAGGTGGCCCGCAGAGCAATGCCGACGAGGGTGGTCCAGCACCGTTTCTGCGCGGGATTGTGCTCGGCGACAGCGATCAGGAGTCGCTGACCTTGGAACTGCAGTTCAACGGTCGCCTGTTTGATGGTGCGGTGGACTATACGGCGGGACTGTTCTGGCAGGACGAATACAAGAACGAGCGCTTCCTCGTGGGTAGCCCTCTGGTGGGCGCCGATGCGGCGACACTGGCGCAATTGCTGCTCGGACAGGAGCCCTCGCTCAATTTACCTGTGGGCACTCAGGTGCCGGTCATCGGCGCGCTGGTACCGCTGGCCACCGTACAGGATTTCGAGATATACGGTGAGACGGCGGCCGCCTTCGCCCAGGCAACCTGGCACATTACCGAAGACTGGGAGCTGACCTTGGGTGGACGGTACACCGAAGAGCGTCGTGACTCAGAGCTTGATACCCGCGAGGCGGATCTGGAGGCGGTCAGTCAGGCACTTACCAGCGCCGATCCGCGCTTTGTTCAGCTTGAGCCGTCTATGGGCTTGCACACTTTTCTCGGTACTTGGGCGCAAGACCCGCTGAGCATCGCCCAGAATATTCTGCGCGAAGCCTATCCCGATATTATCGGTGCGCCGCTGGGTGCCCCGACGCACTACGAGGAGAGCAGTACCTTTCGGGAATTTACGCCGATGGCGTCTACGTCGTGGATTCTGCCGGAACAATGGCTGAGCGACAGTTTCCTCGATTCTGCGATGGTCTACGCGACCTGGAGTAATGGTTTTAAATCGGGTTTTCATGAGCCCAGTGGGGTGGATGGCTTGGCCGTGGTGGAGCCTGAGTTGCTGGAGAACCGCGAGGTCGGTTTTAAAATTGACGCCTTCGAACGCTCCGTGCGCCTCAACATCGCACTGTATTCAATGGTCTTCGAGAACATGCAGTTGATTACGGTCAGTGTCGATTCGGCTAACTCGCTGATCGTGACGTCGCAAAACGCGGGCGAGGCCACTATTGAAGGGGGTGAGCTGGAACTGACCTGGCTACCGACGCCCAACACGATGATCAGCCTCAGTTACAGCAACAATAATTACAGCTTTGTGGAGTTTGAAGACACCGCGCTGAAACCGCTGGCGCTATCGGGCACCGCAGTGCCGATAGATCGCAGTGATGAGGAATTTGCCGTGTCGCCAAGGCAGACCGCCGCATTGGGCATTCAGCATATGTTTGCGACCCCGGTGGGACTGTTCACCCCGCGGGTGGACTTCAGCTACAAGGGCGAAATCTATATGGGGCTGGACGACGCATCCTGGGACGTTGCCAAGCGTAATCCGGGGCTGGTGTATGCCGACGACTATGTGCTGGTCGACTTGAGGCTGGGGTGGAGCAATCTCGACAATGACCTGATGGTCGCGGCGTATGTAAAGAATGCTACCGACGAGCGTTATGACATCGGGGCGGTCGCCACGGCGGAATCACTGGGGACGTACGCACAGGCGCTTGGCGATCCGCGTTTACGGTGTCGAGGTGTTCAAGCGTTTTTGATCAGCGCTGCACGCCGCTCAGGGTAAATTGCCCCTGTCCCTGCTCGCCGAGCAGCTCGGCCAGCAGGGGCAGGCAGCTCTCCAACTCGGCCCGCAGTGTCCACGGAGGGTTGATCACAAACATGCCGCTGCCGGCCATACCGCGCTCGCCTGTCAGCGGGCGAATGCTGAGCGTCGCCGACAGATAGTTGCCGGGCACGATCGACTTCAGCTGGCCTTCCAGTTGACGGCTTTCACTGCTGGGCAGCAAGGGATACCAGAGTGCGTAAACGCCCCCGGCAAAACGTTTGACCGCATCCTGCACACAGCGCAGTAGCGTCGCGTAGTCGGTTTTGTCTTCGTAAGGGGGATCAATCAGTACCAGTGCGCGGCGACTGGGGGGAGGCAGCAGGGCACGCAGGCCGGTAAAGCCGTCGCTCTGCGCCAATTTTGCCTGGCGGTAAAATCGCTGCTGTAGCAGGCTGAAATCGCTGGGGTGCAGCTCGAACAAAGCGGCCCGGTCCTGTGTGCGCAGAAGCTGAAGGGCGATCATCGGCGAGCCTGGATACGCGGCAGTCGTTTCCCTCCGGCAGCAGTCTTCGACAACTGCTAGGTATCGTTGCAGAGCTTGGGGTAGAGGACGCTGGTCCCGAGCGGTTTTCAGTCGGGCAATGCCGCTGTCGTACTCGCGGTTCTGGGTGGCGAAGCCACTGTCGAGCGAATAGCAGCCTGCGCCGGCATGGGTGTCGATGTAGAGCAGTCCCGTCTCTTTTTTCTGCAAATAGTCCAGCAGCAGAATTTCCACCAGATGTTTAAGCACATCGGCGTGATTACCGGCATGGAAGCCGTGGCGGTAACTGAGCACAGCCGTCGCTTAGTCGCGGTGGTAGTCGATGCAGAGCTCGACCTCACTGGCGGCGCCGAGAATCACCGGCACCCGCTGGTGAATATGTGTCGGCTGAATGTCGAGGATGGCGCCTTCCGGCGTCCATATTTTCCCGCCGGCCTGCTCGACCAGCAGTCCCATTGGATTGGCTTCGTACATCAGTCGCAGCTTGCCTGCCTGATCAGGCTTGCGGGCATCCCAGGGATAGCAGAACAGGCCGCCACGACAGAGAATGCGGTGGACATCGGCCACCATCGCGGCGACCCAGCGCATATTGTAGTTCTTGCCACGCGGGCCTTCCGCGCCCTGCAGCAACTCGCCGATGTAGCGTTGCATGGCAGGGTGCCAATGACGCTGGTTGGACATATTAATGGCGAATTCCTTGGCCTCTTCGGCAATGCGCACCTGATCTTCGGTCAGCAGGTAAAGGCCTGACTGTGGGTCATAGGTAAACATCACCACGCCCTGGCCAACGGTGAGCACCAGCATCACCGAGGGGCCGTAGAGAATATAGCCCGCGGCAATCTGGTCGCGGCCAGGTTGCAGAAACTCTGCTTCGCTGACGGCCCCTTCGCCCCGGCTGCCCAGCACCGAAAAGATCGTGCCGACCATGCTGTTGATGTCGATATTGGACGAGCCGTCCAGTGGGTCGAACGTCACCAGAAACTCGCCATCGTGATGGGCGGCCACGACCTCATCTTCTTCCTCAGAGGCGATGCCGCGCACACTCGGCAGCACGCCAAGCGCCTGCTTGATGCGATCATTGGCAATCACATCCAGTTTTTTCTGCTCTTCGCCCTGGACGTTCTCGGCGCCAGCGGCCCCGAGGATGTCATTGAGCGCGCCTCCGGCCAGGTCTTCGCGAATGGCAACGCTGACGCCGGCCAGCGTCTCGATAAGCTGGGCCAGACTGGCGGGCGTGTTGCTGCGGCTAAGGTAGTCGGACAGGGTGGCGCGTGACATCGGCGGGCTTCCATGGCGGTCGTTTAAAGGCGTTATTATGCCAGCGGCCTGCAGTGAGTTACAGCGGCCCGGCTTGTCAGGCCGGTCATGCTGATCTAGCTTTGAGGGGCTATGTCACAGTTTTGCAACAGGGAGGTTGCGATGATTAGGGTGATTTTTTTTAGCATGGCCTTAGTGGTCGTCACGGTGCCAACGTCGTGGGCGGCGGACTGGCCTGAGTGCCGTAATGCGAAGCGCGAATCAGTGCGCCTGCAAAAAGCGTTGCGGGATGGGAGGAAGCTGAGCGGCTACAGCAGCGGTTCGGCGATGAAAAAGGCCCGCCGCGATAAAGATATCTGGTTGCGTAAAAACTGCCGCTACCATTCCCGGCGACTGCGGGATCTTGAGCGGGAAATGATGTAGCTCTAACCGCTTACAAAATTTGTCAGACGTGGAGTGGTGCGTTTTAATCACGCTCCACAGGAATCCACTTTTTCAATGCAATGGGGTGAAGCTATGCGACTCAAACAGCTCTTTATGATGGCCTGTCTGCTGGTGGCGGGGGTTGCGCAGGCAGCCGTCACTGAACAGAAAATTACGCTACCCAACGAGCTGGGAAGTGCGGTGCTGTATAAAGCGAAGCGCGCGGATGCCCCGGCTGTTGTAGTTGTGCACGAGTGGTGGGGGCTGAATGATTATGCTCGCAAACGCGCCAAAATGCTGGCTGAAGCCGGGTATACCGCGATTGCTGTTGATATGTACGGCCACGGAAAAACCACGACGCACCCCAAAGACGCGACTGCTTTTATGAATGCGGCGTTGGCGGAACCGGAGAAAATGAACGCGCGATTTGATGCGGCGTTGAGTGTGTTGCGCAAGCAGACAGACGGCAAACTCTACGCCATTGGGTACTGCTTCGGTGGTGCTGTAGTGCTGAATCAGGCGCGGCGCGGATTGGAGCTGGCCGGTGTGGCGAGCTTCCACGGCAGCCTCGGCACCGAGACGCCAGCCAAGGCGGGGGATATCAATGCGGATGTGCTGGTGGCTACCGGCGGTGCTGACCCCATGGTTCCACCCGAGCAGGTAGCGGGGTTTGTTCAGGAAATGTCCGCAGCGGAAGTCGACTTCGAGTTACTGAGCTTCCCCGGAGTGGTTCATGGTTTTACTAATCCGGGCGCGACCGCGCTGGGCAAAAAGCACGGTATGCCTCTCGCTTACGATGTTGAGGCAGATCAGCGAAGCTGGGCGGCGCTGATGCGTATGCTGGAGCACTGATCCTGTGGCGAAAACCCGGCTCTACAAAGTGGCCAAGAGTTCCTTGCACGGCAAGGGGCTGTTCGCCGCTGACGCGATAGCGGTCGATACCGTACTCGGTTGGTGCGACACCGAGGCCACCGGAGAGCCGGGCTTGCATACGCTGACCTTGGCCGATGGTGCTCAGGTCGATGTGTGCTGCGATCTCAAGTACATCAATCACGGCCGCCCGGCCAATGTGATTTACTATGATGACCTCAGCGTGGTGGCGCTACGCGATATTCAGGTGGGCGAAGAACTGCTGCATGACTACGGTGACGAGTGGCCCTGAATTTGCGCTTTACAGCCCGCTTCCCGCCATGACACGGTGCCATCATGAGTAGTAACGACGAGAAATCCCTGCACAGGCTGAAAACCGGGGGGCTGGCCCGACGCCTCGAATTGTCCAAGGTTGGTTTGCGCTACGGTAGCCGCGCTCTGCGGCAGTCGCTGCGCGAGCGGTTTGGTCACGATGAAGAGGCGGCGCTGGCGCAGCGGCGCCAGAATGCTGCGTTCTTTATCGACGAGCTGGGCAAACTCAAGGGCAGTGTCGTCAAAATAGGCCAGGTGATGGCCACTTATGCTGATTACCTGTTGCCGCCGGAAGTGGCCGAGGCGCTGCACAGTCTGGAAGACAATACCCCGCCGATGAGCTGGCGCGCCATGCGCAAGGTGCTTGAGGCCGAGTTGGACGCGGTGCGACTGAGCGAGCTTGAGATTGACGAGGCGCCCCTGGCGGCGGCATCGCTGGGGCAGGTTCACCTTGCTGAACAGCGCAATACCGGCGACACCCTGTGCATCAAAGTACAGTACCCGGGGGTGGCGCAGACCATCGACGCCGATTTTCAGGCGGTAATGGCCTTGCTAAAGCTGTCGCGCCTGATGGATGCCACTCGAAATATCGACGACTGGTTTGGCGATATCCGCCTGTTGCTGCATAAAGAGGTGGACTACGAACAGGAGCGCCGCGACCTCGACTTCGCCTTTGAGCAGCTCTGCAACGAACCTCGCTACGTGGTGTCGCGCAGTTATGCTCGCTACAGCACTCGGCGAGTGCTGACCATGAGTTATGAGGCATCGCTGCCGATGGCCGCGCCGGAAGTGGCGGGGCTGTCGCAAGGCCGTCGCAATGAGCTGGGCAAAGCGCTGCTGCGACTGTTTCTGATTGAGCTGTTCCAGTGGCGACGCATGCAGACGGACCCCAACTTTGGTAACTACCGGGTGCGTATCGACCCCGACGGTGAACGGGATAAGCTGGTGCTGCTGGACTTCGGCGCCATGCGTCTGCTGCCGGTGACGTTTGCCGAGCGCTTCTGCGAGATGATGGTCGCGGCATTTCACCGGGATCGTGAGGCATTCCGGCAATGCAGCATTGACCTCGGTTTTATGAAAGCCGATTTCCCCGAGGCGGTGCTCGACAACTTCGTGGATATCGGCATCGATATTGCCGAACCGCTGCGTCCGGCGGCGGAGGCGCCCGCCGAAGCGCTCGACGATGGCCTCTATAACTGGCGGCGGAGCAATCTGCCCAAGCGGATTGCCAAGCGCGCAGTGGCGGCGTCAATCAGTACCTATTTTGCCTTGCCGCCCAAGGATTTTTTGTATGTGATGCGCAAGCTGATGGGGGTGTATGCGCTGATCGCCCAGCTTGATGCGCGTTTCGACGGAGAGCCCGTGTTTCGGGAGTTTCTGCCCGGCTGACAGGCCTTGAACTTTTGGTTTTTTAGGCATCTAATAAGCGATCGGTATTTTTGGGCTCCCTCACTCCCGAGGGCGCGGAATCAGCAAGGAGGATGTGCATGAGCACCCATCTGCAGCCAGTACAGCAACTTGTGCCGGGTGGTGATCTCTCTGCATATATTCAGGCGGTAGGCAGCATCCCCGTACTCAGCGTTGAGCGGGAGCGGGAGCTGGCGGAAGACCTTCACGACCACGGCAATCTGGAAGCGGCACGCGAACTGGTTATGTCGCACCTGCGCTTTGTTGTGCACATTGCCAAGAGCTACAGTGGCTACGGCTTGCCACAGGCTGACCTGATTCAGGAAGGCAATGTCGGCTTGATGAAAGCGGTCAAACGCTTTGATCCCAGTAAGGGTGTGCGACTGGTGTCGTTCGCCGTGCACTGGATTAAAGCCGAAATCCACGAATATGTGCTGCGCAACTGGCGCATCGTCAAAGTGGCGACCACCAAGGCACAGCGAAAACTGTTCTTCAACCTGCGCAGTGCCAAGAAGCAGCTGGCCTGGTTGAGCAACGACGAAGCGCACGCCGTGGCGGCCGATCTCGGCGTCGACGTGACTGAAGTACGTCGTATGGAAGGTCGGCTGAGTTCGGTAGATGTGGCTTTTGATGCCAGCGACTCCGATGACGACAGCAGCTATGTCGCCCCGGTTCACTACCTCGAAGATCGCAGTCAGGATCCGGCAATGCTGCTGGAGGCTGACAACTGGGAAGAGAGCAATCACCAGAGTCTGGTTCAGGCGCTGGAAGGGCTCGATGAACGCAGCCGCGATATTCTGCAAAGCCGCTGGCTGACAGACAACAAGGCGACACTGCATGACTTGGCTGATCGTTACGGTGTCTCTGCCGAGCGTATTCGCCAGCTTGAAAAAGCGGCCATGAAAAAATTGAAAATGGCGATGGAAGACGCGGACTAAACGCCCTCTTCGGAGCTTGATCTGACGCCCCGCAATGCGGGGCGTTTTTGTTTCTCTCTCCGGCACGCACAATTACGCATACTGATCCGCCGCGCGGCGGGGTAGAAAAGATCTCATAACACAATAACAAGGCTCCCATTGCCCTGTGGGAGAGGGTTTGGTGAATGACGATCTGGCTTGCCTTGGTGATACGCCATGTTGCGCTGCTGCTGCTGTTGCCGATGGTGATGTTGCTGTCGCCCGCCAGGGCGGGCGTTCTCGATATTAACCTCTACCCCTATCTCAGCGATGTGGAAACCGATTCTGCATTGACGGTGAATCTGGCCAGTGACTTGCCGACAGGCTGGTCGTACTTCGGTTTTATCAATCTTTACAAGCAGGAAGGGCGGGGGTCGCTATTGGGGAATCCGGGCTATTACAGCGAGCAGAATTTGCGCTGGCGTTTCCACTCCGAGTCAGCCTTTGATCTGAGCTTTCAGCATAATTTTCGCAGCGGCAGTGACAACGATCGCAGTCGTTTGGGTATCCGCTGGCGGATCAATGACAGCGCACTGCTGGGCGAGAGGCTCCGTGCCTGGCATCTGCGTTACTCCCTCACCTTGCACGCCAAACAGTGGGATCGACGCCCGGAATCGGTCTGGCAGTTGGAGCACAGCTTTCGGCTGGACTTTCCCTGGCTGAGCGACCGCCTGTATCTGGCTGGATTTATCGATCACAGCTTTAATGAATCCCTGCCCAAGGGGTTTCCGGCGAACCCGATCGTTGCCGAGGCGCAGCTTGGCTGGCGGATACGCGGTGGCTGGTATGCGGTAGCCGAGTATCGCCTTAACCAATACCGGCGCTCGGATGTGAATAATCTGGCATTAGGGGTGGAGTACCGCCAGCCCTTCTGACCGCCGCTGGCTTTGCGCGGCACGCCCGGCACTTTACAATACGCCCAGTTTTCACAGGGGTATCAATCTCTATGGCTTTTCTCTTGGCGGGTATTTCCGGTTTTCTTGCAGTGGCGCTTGGCGCATTTGGTGCCCATGGGCTGAAACAGCGTCTGTCTGCCGACATGATGGCGGTGTATGAAACGGCAGTACAGTACCACTTTTATCACACGCTGGCACTGTTGCTGGTTGCGGTGATGTTGCAGCAGGGGGTGCAGAGCGCAGCGCTGCGTGCGTCGGTTTGGTTGTTTGGGCTGGGCATCGTGGTGTTCAGTGGCAGCCTCTACGCACTGGCGATTAGCGGCGTTAAAATTCTGGGCGCGATTACGCCCATCGGTGGTGTGCTGTTCCTGATTGGCTGGGCCTGCCTCGCCTACACCGGCTTCCGGAGTCTGTCATGAGTGAGACTGCGAAGAAAATGCGCCGCATCCGCAGCTTTGTGCTGCGCACCGGGCGGATGACGGAAGGTCAAAAGCGCGCCTACGATCTGCACTGGCCCAGCAAAGGTCTGGAGCTGAAAAACGACGCCATCGTGCTGCCCGAGGTGTTTGGTCGCGACGCGCCCGTAGTGCTGGAAATCGGTTTTGGTATGGGCGATTCGCTGGCGCAGATGGCGGCGGCTGAGCCCGACAAAGACTTTATCGGGGTTGAGGTGCACAGCCCGGGTGTGGGCCGGCTGATGCATCTGATTGATGAATCGGGGATCGAAAACCTGCGCGCCTACTGCGACGATGCGGTTGAGGTGCTGGAGCAATGTATTGCCGATAACAGCCTGAGCCGGGTGCAGATTTACTTCCCCGACCCCTGGCACAAAAAACGCCACCACAAGCGCCGCTTGGTGCAGCCGGAATTTGTGCAGCTGCTGCGTCGCAAACTCAAACCCGGTGGGGTCATTCACTTGGCTACCGACTGGGAAAATTACGCCGAGCATATGATGCTGGTAATGAGCGGGGCAGAAGGGTTTCGCAATACACAGGGCGAGGGGGCGTTCGCGCCGAGGCCTGATTACCGGCCGGTGACCAAGTTTGAAAAGCGCGGTGAGCGCCTGGGTCACGGTGTGTGGGATTTGTTGTTTGAAAAAACGGCGGACTGAGTCCGCCGCTGTCACTTTGCTGGGTTTTGGCTAGGTTCAGGCAAGTTGCTCGCAGTGGAAGCGAATGTGGTCTTCCATGAAGCTCGCAATGAAAAAATAGCTGTGGTCGTAGCCGGGCTGCATGCGCAGGGTCAGGTCTGCGCCACCGGCGGTGGCAGCCGCCTGTAATAGCTCCGGCTTGAGCTGTTCCGACAGGAAGGCGTCGGCACTGCCCTGATCCACCAATATCTTCGGCGCTCGCTGTCCGTGTTGTTGCAGCAGTTCACAGCTATCCGCCTGCTTCCATGTCTCGCGATCATCGCCCAGGTAGTTGCCTAGTGCTTTCTCGCCCCAGGGGCAATGCATCGGTGAACTGATGGGCGCGAAGGCCGACAGGCTGCGGAAGCGCTGGGGGTATTTCAGCCCCAGTGTCAGCGCGCCGTGGCCACCCATGGAGTGTCCGAACAGGCCGCTCTTCTCGGCATCTACCGGGAAGTGGGCGTTGATCAGCTCCGGCAGTTCTTCGCTGATATAGCTCTCCATCTGGTAGTGCCCGGCCCAGGGCTGCTGTGTGGCATTGACGTAGAAGCCAGCGCCCAGACCGAAGTCATAGGCCGCATCGGGGTCGTCGGGCACACCCTCTCCACGAGGACTGGTATCCGGGGCGACAATCGCCACCCCGTAGCGCGCCGCAAACTGCTGGGCACCCGCTTTCTGCACAAAGTTTTCGTCGCTGCAGGTCAGGCCCGACAGCCAGTACAGCACGGGCACCTTGCCGTGTTCGGCCTGGGGTGGCAGAAACACGGAGAAATGCATCAGGCAGTTCAGACTGCGGCTCTGATGAGTGTAGCGGCGTTGCAGGCCGCCAAAGCATTTGTTTTCGGCAATCTGCTCCATAGGTCACTCCCTTCGTTTAGGCTCAGTACAACACGACCGAACGAATACTTTCACCGGCGTGCATCAGGTCGAAGCCTTTGTTGATGTCTTCCAGTGGCATGGTGTGGGTGATCAGGTCATCGATATTGATCTTGCCGTCCATGTACCAGTCTACGATTTTGGGGACATCGGTACGACCACGGGCGCCGCCGAAGGCACTGCCGCGCCATACGCGACCGGTGACCAGCTGGAAGGGGCGAGTGGAAATTTCCTGCCCGGCACCGGCTACACCGATAATCACTGACTCGCCCCAGCCTTTGTGGCAGCACTCGAGTGCCTGGCGCATGGTGGTGACATTGCCGATACACTCAAAGCTGTAGTCGGCTCCGCCGTTGGTCATGTCCACGATGGCTTCGACGACATTGTCGACATCGCGGGGGTTAATGAAATCGGTCATGCCGAATTTGCGTGCCAGCTCAACCTTGGCCGGGTTCAGGTCCACGCCGATGATTTTGTTGGCGCCGACCATGCGGGCGCCCTGAATCACGTTCAGGCCGATGCCGCCCAGACCGAAGACCACCACGTTGCTGCCGGGCTCTACTTTGGCGTCGAAAGCCACAGCGCCAATACCCGTGGTCACGCCACAGCCGATGTAGCAGACCTTGTCGAAAGGCGCGTCTTCGCGGATTTTGGCTACGGCGATTTCCGGCAATACGGTGTAGTTAGAGAAGGTTGAGCAGCCCATGTAGTGTTTCAGTGGTTTGCCATCCAGCGAGAAACGGCTGGTGCCGTCGGGCATCAGGCCCTGGCCCTGTGTCGTACGGATGGACTGACAGAGATTGGTTTTGGGGTTGAGGCAGTATTCGCACTGACGACACTCGGGGGTGTAGAGGGGAATGACGTGGTCACCCGGCTTCACTGAGGTCACGCCCGCGCCCACTTCCACCACAATGCCCGCTCCTTCGTGGCCGAGAATGGTGGGAAATTCGCCTTCGGGGTCGTCGCCCGACAGGGTAAATGCGTCGGTGTGACAGATACCGGTGGCCTTAAGCTCAATCATGACCTCGCCCGCGCGGGGGCCTTCCAGATCGACTTCCAGCACTTCCAGGGGTTTACCAGCACCAAAGGCGACTGCGGCACGTGTTTTCATGGGGCATCCTCTCGAATGAATCAATTTGCCACAGTCTAAATTGGTATCCCTCAAAGAAAAATCCGTTATTTGGTAAACTCATTGTTCCTGTGGTGCAACAGTGGCGTGCTGAGAGAGGAATAGATGAAGCATTGGGATGCGGTGGAAATTCTCGTGCAGGTGGTCGATAGCGGCAGCTTTTCGGCGGCGGCACGTCAACTGGGTATTTCCAAATCCCACGCCAGTCGCCGTTTGAGTGCACTGGAAAATCAGCTCGGTGTGCAGTTGCTCACTCGCAGCACCCGGTCGCTGGCGCTGACGGAAACCGGTGAGGCCTACTACCTGCGTTGCAAAAGCATTCTTGCCCAGATGCGGGAAACCGAGCTGGCGGTAATGGAGCAGCAGGACACCCCGCGCGGCAATCTGCGGATCAGCGTTGCCGGGGCCTTTGGCGAGCGCTATGTCGCACCTGCGGCGGCGGAATTCTTGCACCTGCATCCGGCGCTGAACATGCACATCGATTTCAGCAGTCGCAATGTGGATTTGGTCGAGGAGGGCTACGACCTGGCGATTCGCGCGGGTACGCTGAGGGATTCCTCGTTGATTGCCCGGCGAATCGCCGAGCGACGCTTATTGATCTGTGGCAGCCGGGACTATTTCGATCGTTACGGCATACCGCAAAACCTGCGCGACCTGCGCAATCACAGCTGCCTGGTGGGATCATTGGCGACCTGGCGATTTCGCGAACGCGACGGCCAGCACAGCGAGCTAAAAGTAGAGGGCCGCTGGCGCAGCAACAATGGTCACGCACTGTTGGCGGCGGCTCGGCGAGGTCTGGGCCTGGTACAGTTGCCGGAGTTTTACGTCTACGACGACCTGCAAGCTGGGCGGCTGCAGGCGGTGATGAACGACTATCAACCGACCGATACCGCGGTGTGGGCGGTGTACCCTCACAACCGCCATCTGTCTGCCAAAGTCAGTCTGTTTATCGACTTTCTCTGCGAGCGTTTCCGTCAGATTGACTATCTGAATTGATCGCCGTCGGCTGCCGCCGTCTGGGGAAGCGCACTACCGTGGCGCTCGTTCGGCGCTGAGCCGCCAGTTGCTCGGCCTGTTGATAGACGCGCAATAACTCCTCCGGGCTCATGTCGACGAAGGTATCGAGACGGCTCATGGCCGCAGCAATATCCTGCTCGCCGACACCGGCCTGTGGGGCGCTCTCCGCCTGGTGATATCGCGGATAGCGCCGCCAGGGAAAGACGCTGTTGAACAGCATGCCCAGCAGCACCAGCAAGGTGGCGTTGATTAAGACCGGATTGAGCAACAGGGCAAAACCCTGCGCGTGGATCGCGTCTCCGCCCATCACGGCAAACACGGCCGTGGCAATGCCGGGCGGATGCAGGCAGCGCAGGTAGTACATCGCGCCAACGGACAGACTGGTGGCTGAAATCACTGCCCATTCCAGTGGCAGATAGCGGTAACTCGCCACGCCGATAGCGCCCGCCGCCAGATGTCCGGCCAGTACCGGCCAGGGCTGTGACAGCGCGCCGCCGGGGATGGCAAAGATCAATCCGGCGGAGGCGCCCATCGACGCCAGCGTCCAGGCTAAATAGTGGTCTCCCAGCAACCATTGATTCATCAGGCTCGCCAGACCGATCCCCAAGGCACTGCCCACAATCGACAGCCACTTTTCCAGATGTGAGGTGCTATTGGTTTCAACGCCCAGATAGCGGGCAACGGGATGAAGCAGGGCAAGGCGGGACACGCGTCGAAACTCCGGATACAGCATGGCGGTGATGAGCGGCGCAGTGTACGCTGGCTATTAAGTTCTGTTTAATGAATGTTTTTGTTATTTAAATTCACTATTTGTGTATTAAAAATGGATCGCTCACTGCTCTCAACCTTTCTGGAAATCATGAGCGCCGGCAGTCTGCTGGCCGCCGCCGAACGTCTGCATATCAGCCAAACAGCCGTGACTGCCAGACTCCACAGCCTTGAAGAACAGCTCGGCTGTCGCCTGTTTGTGCGCAATCGCAGCGGTGCCCGACTGACGCCGGAAGGTGAGCGCTTTGCGCCGCATGCTCGTCAGCTCCTGATCCATTGGGAGCAGGCGCAGCAAGCATTGCGTGACGTGGATGTTGAGCGACCGCGACTGGCGGTAGGCGCGGAAACCAGTCTGTGGAATCCGCTGCTCAGCCGCTGGCTGGCCTGGATGAACCGGCAGCCATCTGCCTGCCGTCTTGATGCGCGGGTCGACGAGGCGGAGCGTTTGGGGGAGGCGGTGCAACAGCGGCAGCTCGATGCCGCATTGGTCCATCTTCCCCGTTACCACAGCGCCTTACAGGTGGAGCTGCTGCTGGAGGAAACGCTGTTGCTGGTGGAAACGCCACACCGCGACGGGCCGCTGTATCTGGTGGATTGGGGGCCGGGCTTCGCCGAGCAGTTTGAGGCCAGCCTGCCGCATGAGCGAGAGGGGGCCAGTCACTGCACGCTGGGGCCGCTGGCGTTGCGTGCCATGCTCGACGGGGGCGGTCGGGGCTATTTTCGGCAACGGGTGGTGGCGCCGTATCTCCATAGCGGGGAATTACATACCGTGGCGGGGGCGCCGCAGTTCAGCTATCCGATATATCTGCAATACCGCCGGGAGGATGATCGACCACTGCTCAATGAAGCGCTGGCAGGTTTGCGCCAACTGGCCGCCGAAGACGCCCAGTGGCAGTTGTGACGCGAGGCGCTTAGAGCGCCTCGGCCACCCAATCCAGGGCCTTGCCGTAATGCTCGGGGAGCAAGGGGCGCAGCGCGGTCAGCGCCTCGTGAAGGGGAGCGGTTTCCGGGTGGTTGATATTGATATGGCCGAGCTTGCGGCCGGGGCGCACCTCTTTGCCGTACCAGTACACCTGACAGGCGGGCACTTCCAGCCAGCGGGTTTCCCGCTCCATGCCAATCAGGTTAATCATCGCGCTCTGGCCACGCACTTCCGGGGCCTTCAGCGGCAGGCCGGCGACGGCGCGCAGGTGCATTTCAAACTGGCTGACGCAGGCGCCCGCCTGGGTCCAGTGGCCACTGTTGTGCACTCGCGGTGCCAGCTCATTGACGATCAGGGTATCGTCAACGCGGAAGCATTCCATCGCCATCACGCCAACATAGCTCATGGCATCCATGATCTTGCCGAGCATGGCTTCCGCCTGGCCCTGCAGGTGGTTCACGCGGCTGAGCGGTGCGACGGACGCCATCAGAATGCCGTCACTGTGCAGATTCAGGGTGAGCGGATAGAAGACTTTCTTTCCATCATGGTCGCGCCCGCCGACCAGCGACAGTTCTTCCATAAACGGAATTTTCTGCTCGGCAATCGCCGTGCCGCGCCAGTCTTCGGGTACGGGCTCCGGCTGGACACAGTCGAGCCAGTATTGCCCTTTGCCGTCGTAGCCGCCGGTGCGGCGTTTCAGCAGGACCTTTTCGCCCAGCGCATCGTGAAGTTCCCGGGATGCCGTTTCGGCTTCCACGTCACGCCACGGGGCTGTGGCAACGCCAAGGCTGTCGAGCAGCGACTTCTGGTGGAAGCGATCGGCGATGCGCCAGAATACGTCGGCGTTGACGAAGTTGGGGTGCTGGCTGAGCAGCGTGGTCATCGGGGTTTCCGGCCACTGTTCGCGCTCCGCGGTGACCAGATCGCCATCACCGATTTCCGGCAGATTGCGGTCGTCAGGGTCGAGCGGAATCACGCGCAGGGCCAGCGGGTAGGCCGCCTGTTGAAGCATGGCGCCCAGTTGACCGGCGCCCAGTACCCAAACTGTCTGCATCAGGCCTCCCGCGGATCCGGGTTGTCTAGCACGGCGTCGGTCTGGGTTTTGCGGAAGTGCTCGAGGCGTCCGGCGAGTTCAGTGTCGTGCGTCGCCAGAATCTGGCAGGCCAGCAGTCCGGCGTTAAATGCGCCAGCCGTGCCAATCGCCAGGGTGCCCACGGCGATCCCCTTGGGCATCTGCACGATCGACAGCAGGCTGTCCATGCCATTCAATGCGCGACTTTGTACTGGCACGCCCAGCACCGGCAGGCGGGTTTTGGAGGCCACCATGCCGGGCAGGTGAGCGGCGCCACCGGCGCCGGCGATAATGACAGAATAGCCGTTATCGACAGCGCTCTCGGCAAAGGCCATCAGTTTATCCGGTGTGCGGTGTGCAGAGACCACTTCTACGTGATGCTCCACGCCCAGTTCGGTCATGATCTCGGTGGCGGGGCGCATGGTGTCCCAATCGCTTTTAGAGCCCATGATCAGGGCGACTTTTGCTGACATTCGCTTTGGTCCTGTCGCGTGAAAACCGCGCATTATAAAGGAATTTTTCGCCGCTGCGCGCCTGAATTGGTGGTTTATTGAGCGGATTTGGCTTTCTTGGGCTGTTGCGAGTCGATCCGGCGGGCTCTGCATCGGATTGTGGCGCGTATACCGCAGTACTGTCATCCGCGAAACGCATGTGGAACACTGCACTCAACGCCGCCATATCGCCTGGGAGAATCATGCACGAAACTCTGCCATTACTGGAGCTTATCGACTTTCCGTCGCTGAATCGGGGGGCACTGGAAACGCTGCAGGTGAACCTCGGTTATCGCTGCAATCAGCGCTGTCTTCACTGTCATGTGAATGCCGGGCCGACCCGAACTGAGATGATGACGGAGGAGCATCTTGCGCTGATCCCCAAGGTTTTGGCCGCACGTAATATTGCCCAGCTGGATTTGACGGGTGGCGCCCCGGAGCTGCATCCCGGGTTTCGCGATCTGGTGAGTGAGGCGACCGCGATGGGGGTGAAGGTTATCGACCGCTGTAACCTCACGATTCTGTTTGAGCCGGGGCAGGAGGGACTGGCAGAGTTCCTGGCTGACCAGGAGGTTGACGTGGTTGCGTCACTGCCCTGCTATTCTCTGGATAATGTCGATGCCCAGCGTGGCGAGGGCGTCTTCGACAAAAGTATCGCGGCACTGCAAGCCCTGAATTCGCTGGGTTACGGTGAGCCGGGATCGGGGCGGGTGCTCAATCTGGTCTACAACCCGCAGGGGCCGTCACTGCCGCCCCAGCAGCAAGCGCTCGAGGCCGATTACCGTCGGGAGTTACAGGCGCACTTCGGGATTGTCTTCAATCAGTTGTTTGCGCTGGCGAATATGCCGATTCAGCGTTTTGGGTCTACGCTGATTTCCCGTGGGCAGTTCGGTGATTATCTGCAGTTGCTCAGGGACAGCTACAGTGAGGACAACCTGCACTCAGTGATGTGTCGCAGCCTGGTCAGTGTGGATTGGCAGGGCTACCTTTATGACTGTGATTTCAATCAGCAGTTGGGCTTGGCGGTTCCCGGTTCACGTCGGCATCTGCGCGATTTGCTCACGGACAGTTTGGATGAGCAGCCAATTCGAGTTGCGGGGCACTGTTTTGGCTGCACGGCCGGGCAGGGCAGCAGTTGCGGAGGTGCGTTGTAGGGGTGTCCCGACAGCGTGCGGCCAAACCTTTACGATCAAAACAGGGAAGAATTATGCGTTATCGATTGCTGGGCGACTCGACGATCGAGGTCAGCGAAATTTGCCTGGGGACCATGACCTGGGGTGAGCAGAACAACCGGGACGAAGCGTTTGCGCAAATGGATTATGCGCGGTCTCGTGGCGTCAATTTTTTCGACACTGCTGAGATGTATCCGGTGCCACCCGTCGCCGAGACACAGGGCCGTACCGAGCAGTACATCGGCCACTGGCTGCGCCAGCGTGGCAAGCGCGATGATATTGTGCTGGCCAGCAAAGCGACGGGGCCGGGGCACGAACATATTCGACAGGCAGCCGGGCTGACGCGTGACAGCCTGCTCGCCGCGTTTGAAGGCAGTCTGGCGCGTCTGCAAACCGATTATCTCGACCTCTATCAGATTCATTGGCCCAATCGCGAAACGAATTTTTTCGGCAAGCTTGGCTATCAATACAGCGAAGACAGTCACGATGTACTCGCCAACCAGCATGAGCTGCTGGCGACGTTGGCAGATCTGGTGGCGGCCGGACAGATTAAAACGGTCGGCCTGAGCAATGAGACCCCCTGGGGCGTGATGAACTTCCTGAGGCTGGCTGACCGCTATGCGCTGCCGAGGGTGGTGAGTATTCAGAACCCCTACAATCTGCTTAACCGCAGTTTTGAAGTGGGTTTGGCGGAAATGGCGATGCGAGAGCGGGTGGGCTTGCTGGCCTATTCCCCGCTGGCCTTCGGAGTGTTGGCGGGCAAGTACCGTGACGGGGCGCGACCGGCGGGGGCACGCCTGACGCTGTTCGATCGTTTTCAGCGCTATAACAACCCCCAGGCTGTCGCGGCCGCCGAGGCCTATGCGCAAGTGGCCGAAAAGCACGGTTTGGACTTTGCGCAGATGTCGCTGGCCTTTATCAATCGCCAGCCATTTGTGACCAGCAATATTATCGGCGCGACCAGCCTGACTCAGCTCAAGAGCAATATCGACAGCGCCGGTCTGGCGCTGAGCGAGGCGGTGCTAAGCGATATCGAGGCTGTGCATACGGCGTATCCTAATCCCGCGCCATGATCAGTGTGTGCGATCAGAAACGGTAGCTGAGTCGGGCGCCGTATTCTTTCGGGTCACCGACAAAGACGGCGTCGATACCCAATGACGGGTTGTTGAAGCGGTCGGTGACGTAAAAGGTATCCGTCAGGTTTTTGCCGTAGAGCTCGGCGCGCCAACTGTCGTTTTGCCAGCCCAGTCGGGCGGAAAACAGGTCGCGGGCATCGGCCATCAGGGTCGGCGTATTCTCTCGGTCGGTGAAGCTGTTTTCACTGCGCGACCAGCTCAGGTCGGCAAACAGGCCGCTGTTGTGTTGGTAATTCAATCCCAGCGTGGCGGTCAGGCGGGGTGCATTGGGGAAGTGCTTGCCGTTAAAACTTTCCTCTTCATCGATATAGTCGACAAATTCCGTGTCGGTATAGCCGACGCCGCCAAACAGGCTCAGCCCGGCCAGCAGCTCGCCACGGAACTCCAGTTCTATCCCCTGAGCACGCGCTTCACCGGCGTTGTCGGTGCGGAAGGTGGAGGCATCCACGCGTACACCAATCTGCATATCGTCGTAATCCACACGGAACAAGCTGCCCTGAACATACCAGCGCTCGCCCTGATATTTCAGACCGAGATCCCAGTTCTTGGTGTACTCGGGGCCGTAAGTGGGCGACTGTCCATCACTGACGAAATCCACTGAGCCCGCACGGTAACCGTAGCTGTGGGTAATAAAAGCGCTGAAAACATCGGTAATCTGATAGCTGAGCGCGAGTTTGGGCAACCATACCTCGTCGCCGTTGGGGGCGGTTGCGTCGCTGTCCAGCACCGCTGCCAGTACGGGGCCAACATTGGTGGGCAGCGTTGTGCCGGTGATCGGGTCGACCGGGTAGGCCTCGTCAACAATAAAGGCGCTGCGATTATCGGCGTCGTTTTCCTCATAGCGCGCGCCAAGCGTCAAGGTCAGCGACTGGCTGAGGTCGATGTCTGCTTCAGCGTAAAGCGCCTGCGTTTCCGCTTCCCGCTTGGCCAGCAGATCGGCGAAGGCGCGCACCTGAAGGCCACTTATCGAGTAAATCAGCCCTTCAGTACGCGAACTGCCATCCAGCGTGTCTTCGGCATAGTAAGCGCCAACCACGGCCCGCAATCCGGGGCGGTCGATATGGAAGCGCAGCTCTGCAGCATTGTTTGTTGCGTCGGTGGTGTTAACGAAAAAGCCGTTATCGTCGGCGGAAACGTCGTAGTCACCCTTGCGGCGGTTGTAGCTGTCGGAGTGGCTAAGAATCCACTCCAGGCGGCTGGTTTCTCCGATTTGCAGCTGTTGATTCAGGCTGACCAGCAAGGTGTCGTCGAGGTAATACCCATCAACATTATCGGTAGAGATACGCTGCTCTGCGGTGGCGGGCGGAATGTACTCATTGCCTTCGCGGAGCTTGGTGGATTGCACATTCAGCATGGCCTGATAGCGGTCGTTGCTCCAGCCCAGTTTGGCGCGTTGCAGATACCGCGTGCGGGCCTGCCACTCGTCATCGTTGAGCGTGGTATTGGTGACTTCGCCATCGCTGTGGTTTGTCTCGCCGGCGTAGCGCGCCGAAAAGCCGCCACCCAGTGCACCGCCAACCGCAATGCCCGCTTCTTGTCCACCGTAGTTGGAGACACCGGCTTTGACGTGTCCGTTAAGCTCGTCGCCGGGATCGCGGGTATTGATGAAGATTGCCCCTGCCAGTGAGCCGGGGCCGAAAGCTGTTGACTGCGGGCCACGGTAGAATTCCACTTGCTCCACATCCCAGGTGTTACCTACACCCCGGCCCGGCGCACGGGCACCATCGATAAATACGCTGACGGTCGGTCGTCCGGCACCGCCGGGGCCGATACCCTCGTTGGAAATGCCGCGCACCGAGAATTTGTCTTCCTTGGCGGCGTTCACATTGGGTGTGCGCAGCAGCAGGTCGTACAGATCGCGAATATTGCGCGCCTCAATCTCCTGCTCGCTCACAATGCTGATGCTGGAAATGGTTTCCAGGCTGCTGCGTTGCATCGGTTCGCCGGTTACGCGGATTTCTTCCAGCTTGGTTGGCGTTGCGGCAAGGCCGAGCTGGCTTAGGCTGGCAGCGAGTACGGCGGCACTGAGGCGGTAGGGGCGATGCGGCATGGGGTGTCCTGAGAGTCGGTTTTTGTAGTGAAGGCGCAAATAATAAGCAATCTCAGTAACGGTTTAAATAGCGGCCGTTGCTTAAACGTCGATACTCGCGTTTTTAATGGGAGGAATTGGGTAGATTGCAGCGGAAAACCGTCTTCCGCTGCGTGTGACTAGGCGCGACAGATTCGACTGAGCACCGCTTTCAGATACCGCGTTTCGGGAATGGCGGGATGCACGGGGTGATCAGCGCCTTGCATGCCCTCCGCTAAAATCTGGGCGTGGCGGTCGATATGTCTCGATGCCGCGCGAACGATATCCAGCAGTTCCTCTCTTGGCATATGCATCGAACAGGAGCCCGACAGCAGGTAGCCGCCGGGCTCAAGCAGCCGCATCGCCAGCTCGTTGATACGGCGATAGGCCTGAATGCCTTCTTTCTGATCTTTCTTGCGTTTTATAAAGGCGGGAGGATCAACCACAATCACATCGAAGCGCTGACCGTCTTCCTTGAGCTGGCGCAGTGCCGCGAAGGCATCGCCGTGCAGCGTGTTAAAACGGTCGCTGATACCGTTCAGCGCAGCGTTTTCGTGGGCCTTTTCCAGCGCCAGTTCAGAGGCATCATTACACCAGACTTCGCTGGCGCCAAAGGCGCCCGCCTGTACGCCGAAGCTGCCCACATAGCTGAACACGTCCAGTACACGTTTGCCTTTGACAATATCCCGCAGCCAGGCGCGGTTGGGGCGCTGGTCGTAGAACCAGCCGGTCTTCTGGCCGCTGGCCAGCGGCGCCACAAAGCGAACGCCGTTTTCTACCAGCTCAACATCCTCCGGCGACTGACCGAGCACGCACTCCACCTCACTGGGCAGGCCTTCCAACTGGCGAACCGAGGCGTCGTTGCGCAGCAGGATGGAGGCGGGAGCAAGCAGTGTTTCCAGCGCTGCCAGCACGGGCTCACGCAGCGCTTCCATTCCCGCCGTATTGAATTGAACCGACAGATGATCGCCGAAGCGGTCGACGACCAGGCCGGGAAGCAGATCGCTTTCCCCGTAGACGAGCCGATAGCAAGGGTGCTCGAAAAGCTGTTCTCGCAAGGCAAGCGCCTGCTGAAGTCGTTGTTCGATATCGCGCTGAGCGAACGGTGTTTGCCCCTGACTCAACAGTCGCGCGCAGATCAGGGACTGGGGATTCACATACGCGACGCCCAGCGGCTTTCCCTGAGACGACTCCACCAGCACTTGCTGTCCGGGTTCGAAACTCTTCAGCGGGCTGGCCTGTTTATCCACCTCGTTGCTGTAAATCCACAGGTGTCCTCCCCGCAGGCGGCGTTCTTCGTTCTTGTTCAATCGCAGGGTAGCCAGGGTCATGGTCGGTGCTCGCAGGAGGGGACGTGAAGGGGCGCATTATCGATGAATGTTGCCGCTTCGACCAGTGGCCTGACCCGAAATGAACTCGCTGGGGCAGAGTGTCTCTGCTAGCTTGTGAGGGTGATATATCCACGATTTACGACCACTAAAAAAACAATAATGGCCCGATTAGGCCCATGTCGAGGAGAGCGTTATGAGTCAGTGTCCCCACGTTAATCTGTTGAGTTTGGATGCCTATGTCGGCGGTATGCCCTATGAGGAGCTGGCAAAAGTCCGTCAGCAGGGTTCGATGGTTTACATGGACGACCCGGAGAACGGTGTGCCCTGTTGGGCGGTGGTTAAACGCGATGCGCTGGATTTTGTATCTCAGCATCCTGAATTGTTTTCCTCCAATCTCAAGGGAGCCTTTCCGATGGAAGTGCCGCCAGAGGAAGTTGAGATTCAGGCGGTGATGCAGGAGAACATCATCATTGCCATGGATCCGCCCAAGCATATGAAGTATCGCAAGATCCTTCGTGACGCCTTCACGCCTAAGGCGGTGGCGGATATGGAGAGCTGGTTGAGAAAGGGGGCGCGTCAGATTGTTGATCGTGTGGCGAAAAAAGGACGCTGCGAATTTGTGGAAGAGGTCGCCGCCGAGCTGCCGCTGATGGCGATTCTCGAATTGCTGGGTGTGCCGCAGGAAGACAGAAAGCAGTTCTTCGACTGGACCAATACCATGACCTTCGCCGATGATCCCGATGTGGCAACGACGCGCGACGAGGCCAATGCCGCCAGCTTCGAGGTGATTGCCTACGCGGCGGAACTGGCTGCCAAGCAGCGCGAGAACCCCACCAGTCCGGTGGTGCAGGCGCTGCTCAATGGCGAGGTGGATGGTGAGCCAGTTACCGAAGAAATGTTTGCCTGGATGTTCATCCTGATTATGGTGGGCGGCAATGAAAGCACGCGCACGGCGACCTCTCACGGTATGCGACTGCTGATTGAGCATCCTGACCAACTGCAGCATTTGGTCGACCACCCGGAAGATATTCCCGACGCCATCGAAGAAATGTTGCGCTACAACACCGCATTTATCGCCATGCGTCGCACGGCCACGCAGGATGTTGAGTGGAATGGGCATCACATCAAGAAAGGCGACAAGGTGGTGCTGCACTATCACGCGGTCAACCATGATGAAGACGTGTTTGGCGATGATGCGCTGCGCTTTGATATTCACCGTGCCAAGCGCATGCCGAGCATGCGGCGGGAGATTCGCTCCTTCGGTATTGGCGAGCACTTCTGCTTGGGGATGAACCTGGCGCGAATGGAGCTGAAGGTGATTTTTGAGGAGTTGATTCCCCGGTTGCGCAATCCCGAATTTGCTGGCGAGGTACGCTACATGCGCTCCTTCTTCATCAACACCATAAAAGCGATGCCTATTCGCTTTGACCCGGAGGAGTGACGTGGGGAACCGCTGCGCGAATGCTGACTCGAAACGAGTAGAGCAAGCAGGAGAGCATGGTAATGAAACAGCGAATGGTAATGATAGCGGCGTTGAGCGCAGGCCTGCTGCTGGCAGCCTGCGCCTCGTCTCCAGAGCAGACTACTGAGGATATTCTGAGTAAACGCGGCTACGCGGTGGCCGAGCGAGTTGAGCGTATCAAGAACTACCGCATCAATGGCTGGAATTATGTAGACGATCGACACGTGATTTTTGGCGCGGGACCTCGCGACAATTATCTGGTGACGTTGACTATGGACTGCACGGATCTTCGTGGCGCCGAACACATTGGGTTTACCACAACGACCGATGATGTCACGCCCTTTGATCAGCTCGTGGTTAAAACCTCCATCGGACCGAGGAAATGCCCGATTGAAAGTCTGCACCAACTTGAGCGTGTAAAAGCTGAAAGCTGTAGCGCGACTACCCGTTGTTAGATATTGCCAAGTAGGCGTGTAAAGTAGTTATGGTGAGCGGAATGCATTAGGAGAAAAAATTAAGCAATTCTTGCAGCAGCTTTTTTTCATGGATGGGCTTGCTTAGATAACTGTTCATTCCTGCGGCTCTACATTTTTCCTCAGTGCTATCTACTACGTCAGCGGTCAGAGCCACAATGGGAATGTCTCGGTAGTGTTCTCCTGCATACCCTGTACGAATTGCTTCGCTGGCTTCGTAGCCGTCCATTTCTGGCATTTGGCAGTCCATTAATAGCAGATCGAATGCGTCGTTGGGCTCACTGGTTATTAACAACTCGAGAGCAATACGGCCATTGTCAGCAGTGGCGACATCATAGCCTGCGTCGCGGAGAAGCGTTCCGGTCACCTCGCGATTGATGAAATTGTCTTCGATGACCATAATCCGCTTGCCGATAGCAGACTGCATCGGCGTTGGTACAGCGGCGGAGGCAGGGCGACTAGTTGCATCGGCCATCGTCCCCTCTGACACCATTAGGCGGTGTCGACTGATGACAGCCTCCAGTGCTTCTACAGTGGTTGGCAGGGGAAGCTTTTCGTCGAACAGTGCGTCGAGAGAACCACTCTGCTCAGTTACTTCTGTGTGTGGCGAAAACAGTACGAGCTGGCAATTTGAGTATTTCAGCTGCCTGAGCTTGGACTGCGTCCGCGCTGATTCATTGTTGACTATGCGTTGATCGACAAAAAAAATGTCTGGGCGGTATCCCTGCTCGAGCCCATCGCTTGCATCGTCAAGGCTAGTGAAACGTCGTAATGCATATAAAGGTTTCTCAAGTAAACCTTCGAGAGCTTTCTCGAATGCTGAGTCAATTTCAATAATTGCGATTGCCACCGCATGTTGGGGCGAGGTACTTTTTTGAGTGCTAACGTCTTTAGGCAGCTCTAATGGTAGTTGGAACACAAACTCGCTACCGACTCCTTCTTCACTCGTCACGTTTATCTCTCCGCCCATGGCATTGCACAGGCGTTTAACAATCGACAAGCCCAGGCCAGTGCCGCCATACTGCCGCGTTGTTGAACTGTCGGCTTGCGTGAATGGCTGAAAGAGCTTTGCGCTGGTTTGTGGTGATAGGCCAATGCCCGTGTCCCGAATGTTGCAACGGAACATTATGCTGCCCGCGTCGCTTTGTTGCGTCTCTGCCACAATGCGAACGCTGCCTTTTTGAGTGAACTTTACGGCGTTGTTAATGAGGTTGTTTAGTACTTGCTGAATCCGCAAAGGGTCGCCGATCAGCTTGTCATGTGCGATTGACGCGGTATCCAAACATAGCTCTAACCCTTTCTCCTGCGCAGCTAGGGCTTGCGTAGTGGCGAGGTCACTGAGTAGGCGCCGGAGGTCGAACTCAATGGACTCGATCCCCAAGTGGCCGGCTTCAATTTTTGAGAAATCCAAAATGTCATTAATAATGCCCAGTAGCGATGTGGCGCTGTCTTCTGCAAGGCGAAGATGACGCTGTTGCTCAGGTTCGTGGGATGATTTGGCGGCTAGGTATATCATGCCTAAGATGCCATTTATCGGAGTGCGGATTTCGTGGCTCATATTGGCAAGAAAATCGCTCTTCATCCGTGCGGCTTCCTCGGCGGCCACCCGTGCGTCTTTCTGATGCTGCTCCGCCGCTTTTTGTTCAGTAATATCCCAGTTCGTGCCGATCATTCGCAGTGCTTTGCCCACGTCGTCGCGTTCTACGTAGGCGGAGGTTTGAATATGTACAATGCTGTTGTCGGGACGAATAATGCGAAAGCTGGTATCAAATCCCGTAGTGCCTTTGATCGCCAACTTAATCAATGACTCCGTGGGGGCGACATCGTCAGGGTGAATGAGTGAGCGCCAGGATTCATAATCGGTCGTGAAGTTACTGGGGCTTACCCCGTAGAGACGGTACATTTGAGAATCCCAGTCAAAGAGATGATTCTCGATATCCCACGACCAGATTCCAATTTTCGCGGCGCGAGTTGCCAAACTTAAGCGGTCACTCAATGCCTGCTTCTGCTTTTCTTCCTCGATGCGTTTGCTAATGTCTATCGCTACGCCAAGTAGGTAGGGTTCGCCGTTTGCTTTCTCAAAGCGGATTTTTTTTGTCAGTAGTGTTCTGCGAATCCCATCAGGGAAGCTCAAGGTTTCTTCAACCTCAGAATATCCAGTGGCAAGGGCTTTTCGGTCTTCAGCCAGGAATTCCGCTGCCTCCTGTTCGTCGAATTCCTCGACAGTTGTTGTGCCTATAATAGAATTTCGATGTTCTTCGGGATAGATATTCAAAAACTGTTCATTGGCAGCAACAATGCGCAACTCCCGGTCTTTGACGAAAATATAGGCAGGGAAATTTTCAAAAATCAAGGCCTGAAATGCCGCGTACTCTTCTATAGATTGCTCGGCCAGTTTTTTTTCGGTGATATCTGCGTGAGTGCCCGACATGGTTAACGGCTGGCCGTCTTCCGTCCACGAAACCACTTTCCCTCGATCATGGACCCACACCCAGTGGCCATCTTTATGGCGCATTCGCGCTTCAATATCGTAGTACTCGGCTTCCTTGTTAAAACAGGCTTGCAAATATCTCTCAGAGGCTTTCAAATCATCGGGATGAGCAAGGTCAAGCCACGTTTGAATGCTAATGGGGTGCAGCTCGTCCAGCGTGTAGCCAACGATCTCGGCCCAACGTTCATTGAATGCTGTTTCGCCGGTTTGCACATTCCACTCCCAAGTGCCGATGCGAGTCCCCTCAATAATGTCACTAAGGCGCTGTTGCTCACGATACAGCGCCGATTCGCTATCGCGTTGAGCTGTCTGATCAAATAGGTAGCTTCGAATGCCGTGAGGCTTTCCGTTTCGGTCTCTCAGAACACGGGAAAAATCATAAAGCCAGCGATAGCAACCGCTTGCTAAACGCACTCGATAGCTTAGGGCAAAGCTATTAATGCCGTTTTCAATATGATGATTACTTTCGGACATCATGCGTGGCAAATCATCGGGGTGAATAATTGCGTTGAAACTGAATTTTTTGCCACAGAGTTGATCGGTGGTGTAACCGAGAATCTCATGGGCGTTGCTAGAAGCGTAGTGAACCGACCGCGAGGCGTCGGGAGATCGGAGTAAGGAGAATACCGGGCCGCTGGAAAAAATCTCGCGTTCTTCTCTTAACAAGCGCTCGGATTGGCTACTGACCTCGTTGCTGACGCAGGAGGCTAAGTCGACCAAAAGGGCTTTCTCTTTTTCGCTGAGTCGGCGGGGATGGTCATCAATAAGGCAGAGCGTGCCGATGCGATATTCTGCATTGGCATAGATGGGGGCGCCTGCATAAAAACGGATGTTCGGGGCATTCGTAACCAGCGGATTGTCGTGGAAGCGTTCATCTTCCAATGCATTTTCAATTTCCAACACCGTATCGCTTAGTATAGCGTGGCCGCAAAAACTGATAGCGCGCTCAGTTTCTTTGGCATCAAGTCCTTGATTTGATTTGAACCATTGGCGGTCGCAATCAATCAGGGAGATGAGTACGTAGGGGACATCGAAAATGGTTTTCGCCATACGCGTCAATCTGTCGAAACGCTCTTCTGGCTCTGAGTCCAGCAATTGCGTTTCGAGAAGTGCCAGCAGCCGCTGATCTTCATCGTAGGGAAGCTTGGCAGGTATCATTGAGAGTGATTCATGTTTGTTGATCTGAGCGCGTATTGTTTAGCTCTATAGCTCCTTATCGAATAAGCCATTGGGGCCTGCTCCATAATTGGTACACAAAAATCCGCTGTTTAAGTGTGACGGCAGTAACTGCCTATCGTGCATTCGGAAAAGCCCCTATGTCACTGAATTGCTGGACTAGCACAGCCATTGCTGAGTCCGCAGTAACGGGGTAGATGGCGCCTTCTCGGGTCTAACAATGACACGCGCCTTCAGCAGAGCGGAAAGGACGGTCGAGTGGAAAAATCACTTTTACAGAGTGACGTGGAGTATGAAGTGCAGGCGTGCGCTGCGGCGATAGTCAGTGCCAGCCGGTTTTACGGGCCAAAATTGGCGGGCTTTGCGCGCAATTTTGGTCAATGCGCCTGTACGGTTGGGCACGTTATTCATATCCGATTTAGCGTCAGTACAAGCTCAACAAGGTGGAGAAAACGGAGGAATAACTCCGCGTAACGCAGTAGCAAAAAAGGCGGCCAGAGGCCGCCTTTTTCTTTTGGTTATAACGAACTCAGTAACCGCTGCAACTGCCGCTGCTGTGATCGCAACCGTCGCGGCCGATATACGACTGAGTGGAGTACTCACTGGCAGGCAGTTTACCGAGGGCGGCGCCATCGTCACTCAGCCGTTCCATAAAGCTGACGAAGCCCTGCGCGTATTCAGTGAACGTATCGACAAAGTTTCCCGCATCATAGATCGGGCCAAAGGCGTCGTAACCGTCCTGTCCTGAGGCGATAAAGTCGTTGGTAACCACGGTGTAAGTCGCCGCCAGATCCAGCGTACTCCAACTGCCAGCAACACGGGGGTTCACTTCGATGTTGCTGATACGACTGCCTTTTGCCGCCGAGGCATCAACGGCGTAGCGAAGACCGGAGGCGTAGGGGTAAGACCCGGTAGAGCCGCCGTTGTCGAGTGCGTTGGACAGCGCATCTTCCAATACATCGACAATCTGTTGGCCACTCATCTCCAGCGTGACCAGCGTGTTCGAGAAGGGGAGCAGCGTATAGGCATCGGCGATGGTGAAGTCGCCTGCCGCCACATCAACGCGAACGCCGCCACCGTTTTGAATGCCAATGTCAGCGGTGGGTGTGACGGTCATAAATGCCTTGGCGACGATATTGGAAATATCGGAACCCATGGCCGATGTCGCAGAAACGTCGCAAAGGCTGGAGCGGCCTTGGCCGGGGAAACGCTCCAGACACAGGTCATCGCTGACACTGCCAATCACGGTTTGCTTCAGCACTTCCGTTTCCGCGGCAAAGTCATCAACCAACGCCTGAGTGGTGGCGTCAGGTAAGGTCATCACCAGTTCCGGGTAGGCGGTTAGTGCTTGAGTAAGAAGATAGTTGTCGCCGCTGTCGAGCGGGCGGGTTTCGCTATCGCTGTAGCTGTACGCAAACTGATTACTGATGGGCATATACGGCTGACCGGCACAGCTGGTGACCACGCCGTCTTCGTCGAAGCTTACGTCCAGCTTGCCCATCAGATGAGCGTATTCCCAAGCCTGCACCACACACACCGGGTCGCCATCTTTATTGCTGACCTGTGTTGGGTAGTCGCCAACCGGGTTAAAGCCCAGTGCGTCGAAGCCGTCCCCGCCGAGCAGTGAATGCGAGTCGCCGCCGACAATCACATCGACGCCGCTTAACTGCGCTGCCAGGGCCAAGTCGCTTTGATACTGGTAGTGGGTCAGCAGAATAATCTTGTTTACGCCCATTGCCGTCAGCTCGTCGATGTACTGCTGCGCGGTGGTGGCTTCGTCGAGGAACTCGGTGCCGTCATCGGGCTGGGAAGAGTTTTTGGTTTTGCCGGCGATGTCGATGCCGATAATGCCGATGGTCTCGCCTTCGCGTTTCACCAGCGTGTACGGCTGGATATAGCCACTGTTGATGGCAGACGTCGGTGCCGGGCTGACGTTGGCGGCCAGCGCCGGTGTCTGACAGGCAGTGGAATTCAGTACATCGAGAAAATACGCCAGACCACTGTCGCCGTCGTCAAACTCGTGGTTGCCCAGTGCAAAGGCGTCGAAGCAGATCTGGTTCATTACGGCGGCGTCAGCCACGCCTTTGAACAGGGTGTAGAACAGCGTGCCCGTTACCGCATCGCCGGCGTGGAGTTTGATCACATTGCTGCTTTGATTCGACAGGGTATTGAAGAGCGAGACCAGCATCGGGAAACCGCCATAGTTAACCGAAATCTCTGCCGGGGTTTCTCCTGCGTCATTTTGTGCCGACAGCCCCAGCGACGAGACATCAAAGTCGAAACTGTCGGACTCGATATGGGAGTGGTGGTCGTTCATGTGCAGAATGGTCAGATCAATGGCGCGACCGCCAAGCTCACCGGCCGGGCCTTGTTCACCCTGGGGCCCGGCTGGGCCGCGTTCGCCATCGTCGCCGTCGAGAGAACAGCCGCTGATAAGAGCGGTACCAAGTAGAGTGGCAAATGCCAGCTTTTTCAGGCGCATGATCAAACTCCTAACGCAGTGTGAGATTCAAAACCTGCAGCGTAAGAAGTTTGTGGGAAATCCCGGTGACAGCCCGGTTACGGTTTTGTGGCGGACGCCGTGGCGGTCTGCAACAGCGCCATCAATGAGCGCACGTGGTGGTCAATGTATTCGTCACTCTCGGGGCTGACCCCCAATACGCGCTCGGTAATGGGCGCGACATTCACGAGGTAGATCAACGCGCCGGACAGAATGTGGAGAAGATCAATCACATTGCCTTTGGGGAGCAGGCCCTGTTGTTGCCCAAGCTCAATGATCGCCGTGCCACGCTGAAAGTCGCTTCTGAAAAAATGCGCCACCATCCAGTCGAGCCGGGGGCCGGGGGTGGAGGCTTCCTGAAACATCAGCTTGACCCATTGCGGGTGGTCAAAGGTGAAGCGCAGTACACGTCGGCAAAGCTGCCAGATGAGTTCGTCGGGCTCGACGCTGCTGTCGTTTTCATCCAGATAGCGGGGCAGGGCGTCGTCGCGCTCTTGCCAGATGTAGCGAATGCTCTCCTGCCAGAGCGACTTCTTGTTTTCAAAGTGATATTGAACCAGCGATTTTTGTACCTTGGCAGCCTCGGCAACAGCGCCAATCGAGGTGCCATCGTAACCCTGTTGAGCAAACAGCTCGGCGGCAGCGGCCAGGATTTGGCGGCGCTTTGATGCCCGGCTGTCGTCGGTCGTACTGGGTATGGCTGCGTCTGAGTGGCTCATCGATGAAATGCTCGGGGCCCTGTGTCGGATTGTCGTTGAAGTATACCGCGATCATCGCTCGTGGCGGCGCCGGTTGACTTTATACTCTGGCTATACGATCGTATAGTTTTTCCGTTCAGCAGGAAACTGTGGCGTATGACAACAATAAAAACGTCTGCCAGTGTGCGTTGGATCGAAGACATAGAGCCTGCCCGTGATCCGGTCGGCGGTAAGGCTGAGGGACTGTCCAGGCTGATTACCTGGGGACTGTCGGTGCCTCGCGCCTTTGTCATTATCAATGCACAGGAAGGTGGCTACGAAGAATCCGCCATCGCGCGATATCGCGAGCTGGGAGCGGCTAAGGTTGCAGTTCGCTCCTCGGCGTTGGGCGAGGACGGCAGCGAAAGCTCCTTCGCCGGGCTCTACGAAACCGTGCTGAATGTGCAGGGTGAAGATGCGCTCAAGGACGCAATCGAGCGCTGTGTCGCCTCGTTGCACAGTGCTCGGGCGCAGGCCTATCAGCAGCAGAAAGCCCTGCCGGAAACCCAGATGTGCGTGGTGGTACAGCAGATGGTGGAGGCCCGCTCGGCGGGTGTGTTGTTCAGCGCAGACCCAGTCTCCGGTCGACACGACCGACTGGTTATCGACGCGGTCGAGGGATTGGGCGAGGCGTTGGTGAGCGGGGATCAAACGCCCGATCACTATGAGTACGACCTCGAAGATACGCTTTGCTTTGAGGACTTGGTGGGCGAGGCGCCAATACTTTCGCCGCCGCAGCGTCAGCAATTGGTCGAACAGGCGCGCGCGGCGGTTGCTGCCGCCGGTCAGCCTCTCGATATGGAGTGGGCGTTCGACGATGAGGGGCAACTCAAGTGGCTGCAGGCTCGCCCCATCACGACGCTGGGCTCTGACCTTAACGAGTTGAATACGCCACTGGCTGATGAGGATGTGGTGACCCGATGCAATATCGGCGAGATGATGCCGGGGGCCAGTTGCCCGCTGACATTCTCCACTACCGGTCGCAGCATCGAAAAAGGCATGCAGCATATGCATGTCAGCTATGCCGGTCGTCCCGCAATTACCGACGAGTGGACGCAGGTCGCAATGTGCAGTGGCAAAATGTTTTTGAACCTCAGTGGCTCGGCAGCCACGGTTTCCACCGTGCTGGGGACCGATGTGAAATCCATGGGGCTGAGTATTTGCGGTCGCATTGTTGAAGAGCTTAAAGAGCCGCCGAAACGCAATGGTCTGATTCGGCTTGGTGGCATGTTCCGCCTGCTGCGTTATTTACGGCGTGCCGATGCCGTCATTGACGCCTTCAAGCAACGCGCGGCGGGCTTCAGTCTTCCCGTTCGTGGCAGCAGTATTGAGCTGGCGGAGGCCCTCGATCAGGCGCAGGCATTTTACGTTGAGGCGATGGCGGTACATCTGCAATCCTCTGCCACGTCGGGCTTCGCCAGCAATATCTTGCAGGCCATCATCTCCGGCGGTCAGGAGAGCAGTCCGGAAGAAGAGGCTGAAGGCGCGCGGCTGATGGCCGGGGCCAAAGGTGTGGAGTCGGCCGTACTGGTCGATCAGCTCGATGCTCTGGTCGATGAGATTGCGGCTCATCCCGATGCCCTGACGAAGTTTGTCGACTGTCGTTGCGAAGACGCCTTGCTCTGGCTTCAGGACGAGGCGCCGGATGCCATTACCGCAGCGTATCGCGCCTTTCTTGAGCGCCACGGTCATCGCGCCTACCGGGAGTTGTGCATGCGCGAGCGGTGCTGGGCGGATGATCCCGAAACCTTGATCGCCACCATGCAGGCGTCGGTCAATGCGCGTCTTCAGGGGCGCGAGGCAGCGCCCCGTCCGGACGCGGTCAACCTCCACGAGCTCAGTCGGGCGCTGCGCTGGATTGTGCCCAAGGCGCACAATGCTGTTCGTCGACGCGAGGCCACAAAATCTCTGCTGGTGGATATTGCCAATCGCTTCAAACGCAGCTATCGCGCACTGGGGGAACAGTTGGTCGCGGAAGGGCGGCTCGATGACGCGGATCTGGTGTTCTTTTTTCTGCACGAAGAGCTGGTGGATTTTGTGCGCAGCGATGCGTCGGCGCCGAGTCAGGCGGCTTGGTGCGAGCGAGCGAAGCAGCGGCGGCTGGCGCTGTCATTTCAGGACCGACTGGAGTTTGATGAGATCTGCGTGGGCACTCCGCAGCCGATTGATCTTCGCGGCCAGTTGGCCAATAGCGAGGGCGAGCTTGTGGGGAGGCCGGTATCCCGAGGGGTGGTGGAAGGTCGGGCCCGGGTCGCCTTCAGCGTATCGGAAGCTGCGGCGCTCCAGCCCGGTGAAATCCTGGTCGCGCCAATCACTGATGTGGGTTGGACCCCGTATTTCAGCCTGATCTCCGGCCTCATTACCGACGTCGGAAGTGCGGTATCCCATGGTGCAGTGATTGCGCGGGAATACGGTCTGCCCGCCATCGTTAATACTCGCTTGGGGACGAAACACATTCGCACAGGCGACCGTGTGCGGCTCGATGCGGAAACTGGTGTCGTCACGGTGCTGAGCTGATACCCCGTCATACACGAAGAGAACTTGCTATGAAAATCGATGGTCCATTTTATGCGACGCTGGGCGGTGCCGCCGCCGAAGCCAAACGGCTGGCCGCTATCGGCTACGATGGGGTCTACACCCTTGAGGGGAGCTGGGACCCGTTTCTGCCCCTGGCGTTGGCCAGCGAGCATGCACCCTCGCTGGATATTGCCACCGGTATCGCCGTCGCCTTTCCCAGAAACCCTTCTCACATCGCCTATCAGGCCTGGGACCTGCAGACCTTCTCGAAGGGCAAGTTTATGCTGGGTATCGGTTCGCAGATCAAAGCCCATATCGAGAAGCGCTTTGGGCTGGAATTTGATCCACCCGCGTCGCGGATGCGCGAGTACATTCAGGCCGTCAAAGCCTTTTTTGACTGCTGGCAGAACGGCAGCAAACTCGACTTTCAGGGTAAGTTTTACCGCCATACACTGATGACCCCGATGTTTAACCCCGGTCCCAACCCCTACGGGCCGCCGCCCATTATGCTCGGCGCACTGGGGCCGAAAATGACCGAAGTGGCGGGCGAGGTCGCCGACGGTCTGATCGTACACCCGTTCAATAGCCTGCCGTTCCTGGAAGAGCGCGCATTGCCTGCCGTGCGCCGTGGCCTCGACAAAGCGGGGCGATCCATCGATGACTTCCTTCTGCAGGTCAATGCCATTGTCATCACTGGTGAAAGTGAAGAGGAATACCGTGCCGCTGAAAACAGCGTAAAAGGATTGCTGGGCTTTTACGCCTCCACCCCGGCCTATCGACCGCCGATGGAAGCGGTGGGGCTGGGCGAGCTGCAACCCAAACTCAATGCGCTTTCCAAAGAGGGAAAATGGGACCAGCTCGGCGACTACATTGACGATGAGTTTCTCGACGCCTTCTGTGTGCGGGGAGAGCCCGGTGACATCGCCGCAAAACTCAAGGCGCGCTATGGCGAGTATGCGGACCGACTGGCAATCTACGCGCCCTATGCGGCGAGTGATGCCATGTGGACGGGGATCGTCGCGTCATTGAAGTCCTAATTCACTGAGTCATGGCCTCCGCTGGTGCGTGGCGGCCATGTCACATCAAGTTTAAAATTGACACACCATGTCAATACGCGGCGATGCTGCGCTGAAAGAATAGCCTCACTATGCGTCCGTTCGCGTTTGAGGAATCTCCATGAGTACACACACGGTATTGATCATCGGCAGTGGCTTTGGTGGCCAGTGTGCTGCCATGAAGCTCAAGACACTGGGCATCGACGACTACCTTATTCTGGAACGTCGCGACTTCATGGGCGGCACCTGGTGCCAGAATACCTACCCCGGTGCTGCGGTCGATGTGCAATCGCCGCTGTACTCGATTGAGGCCGAGCCCTATCAGTGGTCGCAGATGTTTGCCGAACAGGCCGAGCTGCAGACCTACACCAACCACGTTATCGACAAGAACGGTCTGCGTGAGAAAACCCGCACTGCGACCAATGTTGAACGGGTGCACTGGGACGAGAGTCGGCAGCAGTGGGTCGTATCGACCAATAATGGTGAGTTTCGCGCGCAGTTTCTGATCAATGCCTCAGGCCCCCTGAGTACACCGTTTACCCCGGATTTTAGCGGGCGCGAGCGCTTTCAGGGCGCGGCCTTTCACACCAATAACTGGGACTGGGACTACGATTACAAAGGCAAGCGTGTGGCGATTATCGGCAGTGGCGCCAGTGCGGCACAGGTGATCCCGGCGATGGCGAATGATGTGGCAGAAATGCATGTGTTCCAGCGAACCCCGCACTGGGTTCTGCCCAGGCCGGACCGTCGCTTTTCTCGCTTCCAGCGCTATCTGTTGGGCGTTAAGCCGATGTACAAACTGCTGCGCAGCTTGATCTATTGGTCGCTGGAGTACCGTGTTATCGGCTTCAAATACTCCAAAACCATGTTGAAGCTCGTTGCCCAACGCAAGGCCGAGAACTTCATCAAAAAGACGATTGGCGATCCGGCACTGCAAAAAGCGCTGACGCCGGATTACACCATCGGCTGCAAGCGAATTATTTTGTCGAGCACACTCTACCCGGCACTGGACCAGCCGCATGTCAGCGTGCATACCAAGGACGACGGTATTGCCGAAATCAACGAGACGGGGATTCGCACAACGCAGGGGAAGCAGCTGGATGTGGACCTGATTGTCTACGCCACAGGCTACTGCGCCACCGACGGCGTAATCTCCTATCCAGTAGAGGGGCGCGATGGCCGTTCTTTGGCCGATCAGTGGGAGGCGTATCCGCGTGCATATTTGGGCACCAGCCTGCCGGGCTTCCCCAACCTTTTTATTATGACCGGACCCAATACGGGTATTGGTCATACCTCGGCGATTTTTATCATCGAGGCACAGCTGAACTATGTCGCGAAAGCCATCAAGCAGGTACTGAAGGGCGGGCACCAGACGGTTGAGGTGACCGAGGAAGCCGAAGTGGAGTACACGGAGATGATTCACCGCGAGATGGAGAAAACGGTGTGGAAGTCCGGTGGCTGCAATAGCTGGTATCAAAGCAAGAGTGGGCACGTGATCGCAATGTTCCCCGGCTTTTCCTTTACGTACCGGCGCATGGCGAACGCGTTCAAGCGTCGGCATCACCGTTTTTCAGACGCGCCCGCGCCCAAGGCAGCTCTGGTAACGCCTGCAGCGGGAGGCGCGGAATCATGAAAACATTCAAGAACAAAGTTGTGGTGATCACTGGCGCAGGGTCGGGGATGGGGCGAGCGTATGCCATGGCCTTTGCCCGACTGGGTGCGAAGTTGGCGCTTAACGATTATGACCGCGAAGCACTTGGGCAGAGCGTTGCCTTGCTGCCCGAGCCTGCAAGATCAGATTGCTTTCACCAGGCATTTGATGTTGCCGACGAGACCGCGTTTGCCGCGTTCGCGGCGGCGGTTAAACAGTCCTTGGGAAATGCCCATGTGATCATTAATAACGCCGGTATTGAGGGCGCCGTCAAACCTATCTGGGCGATAAGCAAGAGCGAAATCGAACGTGTAATGGCGGTGAACTTTTACGGTGTAGTCAATGGAACGCGCCTGTTTCTGCCGCAGCTTTTTGCCAATGGCGAGGGTGCGGTGATCAATGTATCGAGTGTTTTCGGCCTGATTGGTACACCAAGCAATAGTGATTACTGCGCCAGCAAGTTTGCGGTGCGCGGCTACACCGAGGCGCTGATGGTGGAACTGCAGGATAGCCCCGTCGATGCCTATCTGGTGCACCCAGGGGGCATCGCCACCAATATTGTCAAAAAACGCGAGGGGCAGGCATTCAATCGGAAGTTCCTCACGACAGCACCAGAGGACATTGTCGAGGTGGTGATTCGTGCGGTCCTGGGCAAACGTCCGCGCATTGTGTTCGGGAATCAAGCCTTCAGTATTCGCCTTGCCAGTGGCCTGTTGCCGCTCAAGTTAAGGAATTGGATACTGTGGCGAAAAATGCGCGATGTACTCGATGGCGCTCATTACCCCTCGTAAAATAATGACAATACGGAGTCATTCGATGAAAAAAACTCTCTGGCTGCTGGTCGCGGTGTTGGCTGCGGGCCTTATTGCCGCCGCCGTAAGTTATCCCAAGGTGGGCGGGCTTGTGTTTGCTGCGGGCATCTCACTTGAGAACAAGCTTTACGGCCTGGAAGCGCATCAACAGGATATCGGCGAACTGTCCATTCCCTATTATCGTGGCGGAACGGAAGGTGGTCAGGCCATTGTGATGGTGCATGGTTATACCGCGGATAAAACCGTCTGGCCGCGGTTCGCCCGGTTCTTCGTCGACAGTTACGATGTCATCATTCCCGATCTCGCCGGTCACGGCGACGCCGCTTTCGACCCAACTTGGGACTACAGTCAGCAGGCTCAGGCGGAACGCATCGTGGCACTGATGGATAAGCTGGATATTGAGCGTATCCACATTATCGGGAATTCCATGGGAGGCTACATCGCCGCCTACTTTGCTCTGGCGTTCCCGGAGCGCACGTTGTCGGCGACGATGGTTGATCCTGCGGGCGTCATCTCTCCGGAGCGCAGCGATATGGAGCGCCTGTTGGAGCAGGGCAAAAACCCCTTCGAGATTGCGTCTGCGGAGGACTTTGCGCACTTCTACCCGATGACCATGGCCAAGCCGCCATATTTGCCCAAGATGGTATTGGATGCCACTGCGCAGACGTATATGGATCGCCGCGAGCGTTATGCACAGATTTTTAAAGACATTCATGGTGAGCCGCGTCTCACTGCGCGCTTGTCTGAGATGCAGGTGCCGAGCCTGTTGATTTGGGGCGAGCAGGATCGCCTGATTGATGTCAGCGCGGTCAGTGTGTGGCGCGAGCAGGTGCCGAATTTGTATGTTCGCTTGATGCCGGAGATTGGCCATATGCCGATGGTCGAGGCACCTGAAGAAACGGCGGCAATCTACCAGACCTTTCTCGATACCTTGCCTGAATAGGCCTAGCTGTTCCGTCGATAGGCGCCGGGTGACTCACCAAACCAGCGTTTGAACGCCCGGTTAAAACTGCTTTGCTCGGCAAAACCAAGCATCATGGCAATTTCCAGCAGGCTTAGTTCCGCATTGCTGATATACCGCCGGGCGAGGTCCTGGCGGGTGTCGTCCAGCAGCTGGGTGAAGCGGGTGTCGTGCTGGTCTAGCTGCCGTTGCAGCGTGCGCACCGACACCTGCATGGCGTCGGCAATACTCTCCAGCGAGGCGGTGCCATAGGCCAGCCGCTCGGCGATCAGCTCCCGAATTCGGGCTAGCATGGGGTCGCTGCTGGCCTGTTCTCCGCGCAGTTGCAGCAGACGCTGATGGGCCTGTGTTTCCAGTAGCTGCTTAATATGTGGGTCGGCGCCAAGCAGCTCCGCGTCATAAACCGACTTTGCCAGAAAAATCCGAATACGGTCGTGGCCGTAACTCACCGGTGCGTCCAACAGCGATTCAATGGCACTGCCTGCCGGTGGTCGCTCGAAGGGCAGTTCGATGCGTTGAAATGCGCTGTCGCCGCCAATCAACTGAGACTGAAGTCGATAGAGTCCCGCCAGGCTGTATTCATATTCCTGTCGGCCCAGCGGCGGGTGACCCGTGGCAACGGCGGCGTCCACGCAGAAGGCATCGTCGATCAGATAATAGTTGAACACGAAACCATCGCCGATCAGGCTCTGGTAGCGCGCATGCAGCTCGAAAATTTCCCGCGCATACTGACAGCTCATCGCCAGCAGCCCGACAATACCAATATGCTGGACCTGCATCGTCAGGCCGGCATGCAGGCCAATATTCGGATCGCCGCACTCTTGCTCGGCCATTTGGAACAGCGGGTGTAACAGACTGTTGTCGATGCGGACGTCGGGGTTGGACAAATCCGCTTCGCTCAGCCCCAGCAATTTCAGGTAGGGCGCTCGCGGCTGCCCGGCGGCGCGTAAATAGTCAAAGATCGGCCTGAAATAGCCGATTGAAGTCCAGTGCTTTGCGAGCTTTTGGGGCATGACCGGCCGTCTGTGGAGTTCGAGGAGAGATCGCCCGGCTAATACTAGTGAATTCTCAACGCTGAATACAGCGGCGGCCGTACTCAGCGACTGCGGCTGCGCGAGGTAGGATACAGCCAGCGTGAAAACCAGCGTGTCATTCTTGGCATCAGTACATAGCTCATCAGTAGCATCACCGAGGCCGTCACTAGCAATGTTCGTATTGCCAGTGGCATTGCCGCCAGCCAGTCGCCGAATAAAAAGAAGATGATGGTTACGGCGGGGTAGAGCGCTAGCCAGCTAACGAGCGTCATTTTGTAGCGCGGCGGTGGTTGTACAGGGTTATGGCCGGGCAGGGTAAACCAGCTCACGATCCCAGAGACGGTTTCCCGCTCGCTGGGTGTAATGAGCAGCTGTTCTATTTGTTGCAGCACTTCCAGGCGTTCGGGTGATTGCTCCCAGTCGGAGAGGGCGGCCTGGCCGGCGAATTTGAAGACGATGCGGTACTCCGGGTCGTCGGCAGAGGCAGGTCGAAACATGGTTGCGCCGAGGTAGCCGGGAAAGTGACTGGCGCGCGTGGTCATCTCTGCGCTCAGGGCTTCGAATTCCGTTTCTTTACCGCTTTTTACCTGGCGCGAAATCACCACTGTAAGGGGATAATCGGGGGAAGCCTGTCCCTGTGTCGCCATGACGCTTACCTCTGTCAGAAAACAAAAAGGGGGCTACGGGGAGTAGCCCCAAAGAGCGAGAGCACTGCTACTCTCTGCGGGGTCGGTCACTGGGGTGAACCGACAATCATCCCGCTTCAGCCACTGAGCAACGTCCCGGAAGGCAGTGGCTGGTTTCCACTTAGCTGCCCGTTGCGCGCAGGTGCTGAACGCTGAACATACTGGCGGGAGACAGCTCAGGGTCGACCTGACCTTTGAACTGCCCAGTGGTGCAATGACTGGCTTGGACATCAATCATGCTGAAGCTGTCGTCAATAGACACACCGCTGCCCTTGTTTTGGGGCAGGTGGTGATCAGGGTGAGCCTGACCGATGGTGAAGGTCTTCCACAGGCTGCCCTTGCGGTCGTAGGACACGGTTCGCGGAATAGTAAATGTCTGGGCATCCATGAAGTGCACGCGCTTGGACAACGGGTGGCCTTCATCGACCGGTGTGGCTTCTACTTCATAAACTTTACGAAGTTGCCAGGTAATGTCCGGGAAGCAGCCGCCCTTGCCGCTGAAGGCGACAACCTGATAGCCGTCTTCGTCCTGATGGGTTTTGCTGTCGAGTTGCAGCGCGTTGTGGTTGTAGAAGGGCATCAGCATGTAGCGGGTGCCTTTGTACTGCCAGTTCATGTCTGAGATACGGCCGTTATAGCCCTCGAAATCCTCAATCATCAAATCGGAACCGAGGAAGGCGTCTGTCACCTGACCGGTCGCCAGACGGCGAACTCGACGCTGGAAGCCCAGGTATAGCCAGGAGTTATCCCGCTTGAGGTCATCGGCTGCGCGGTGGATCAGCAACTGGGTGTTGCGCACGTCGTAGGGGTCAAGCACCTGCACGTAGATGGCCCGGAACAGGTCGGACGGGTTGGGTGTAATCTCTGGTGTCGGTTCCTGGTTGACGCGGCCCTTAAAGTTGAGGAAGTGGAAGTTGAACTTGATGGTGCGTTCAACCGCCGCGGTATTCATGTCGCGGTACTTCCAATAGAACGGATAAATGGCGGCGCTGTCTCCCCAGTTGTAGCCATATTTGTAGTTCCAGGCCAGTTTTTCGCCCGCGCGCGGGTCGTCGGCGCTGGGTTCCTGCGGGAAGGGACGACCCGCATGCCAGCCACTGATTTCACCGACTTTTTCACCCAACGAGACCTTGCCCAGCGAGTTGCGGGTAGCGTCGATATAGCTGCTGTGCAAATCGAACGAGGTAGTGTCTCCAACGGTAATGGTGGTCCAGCCCTCTTCAATAAAGCGCAGGAAAGCCGGGTCGATAATGTCCTTGAACTGGGCGACATTCTCTTTATTGATAACCATGCCAGACGTTAGGCCGGGGTAACTCGGTAGTTTTGCCTGGTAGGGGTGAAAGGAATTATCGATGACGGCGTCATCGGCCAGTGCTTGTCCAGTCAGCAGACAGGCGGCGCAGCTGGCGAGCAGAGTGCGTTTGAGGCGTTGGTAGCTAAACATGATGTGTCCTCTCTCGTTATTAGAAGCTGTAGCGAAGGGTCAGTTGGAATTCGTCTTCTTCCTGTGCCATGCCAATCGGGCCTGCGCGGAAGCGACCGAGGGGCTCATAGCCGCCCAAGCCTGCGGTTTCGCCCGCGGGCTGACCGGGATAGGCTTCGGTGAATGGTGCCCAAGGATTACAGGTGCGGCAGTCGTCAAATTTCTGCGCGCCTGCGCCGATTTTCACGTTGAAGCCTGCGGTGATACGGACCTGATCGTTGACCAGCCACTCGATGCTGGGGGCGATGGTTGAAGAGCCTGCTCGGAAGTCGTGGGCGGCGATAATCTGTGGGCTGAGCCGATCGTTCATCCACCAGCCCTTGATCAGCAGGGTGGCTGTCCAGTTGGCTTCCCAGTCTGGGATTCCCGCTTCGCCGTATAGGCGGTGCTCACTTTCATGGTCGAGAATGTGCTGGCCGAAAATTTGCCCTGAGAACAGGAAGGCGCGGCGAGCGTTCAGGAAGGGAATAAAAATGTTCTTATCGGCGCCCAATACATAGCGCAGAACATCGGACTCTGAATACAGCTCGCTGCGCAGGGTGTTGGCAAACTCCTCGCCGCTGGTGTGCGCGACTTCCGCGCGAATAACCGTATCGACACCCTGCAGATAATAATCCAGCGAGCCGCCAAGCAGCGTCACACGGGGGAAGTAGATATCAAAGGCGATTAGCGACGGCCACACGTCGGTCTGTCCGGTGAAGCCGTTCTCAGCAGGAATGCCGCCGCGCAACGAAGGCAGTTGCGAGCGGAAATTCAATGCATTTAGCGAGAAGCCGAGATCGCCGTAGACCCCCTCAAACTTCAGGCCGACCTGGGTATTGGACAGGCTCCAGCTCGGCATATGGGCCTTGCGAATACCGATCTGACCAGGGCCGAAATCGGTGGCGAGTCCGCCGCTGGGGTTGGCCCCGGCAAAGTTGGCCACAGTGCCGCCGTTTTCCCACAAGTTATTCATACCGCGGAAGAAACAGCCCGCGTCGAGGATGACGTTGGGTTGGCCGCATTGACCGATGTCGTGGGGACGGAACTGGTCGAAGTTCCACACCAGTTGGATGTTCAGATCGTCAAAGGCCAGACCGTCGAAGACCTCAGTGGGCCCCATGCGGTAATCGGTTTTCAGTATCCACATGGGAATGCGGATATCTTCCAGTTCGTCGTAAATATTATTGCGCGAGTAGTCCACCGGGTTGATTACATCCAGCACTCGGAACAGATCGGTGCGGCCCCAGATCACCTGTTGTTTACCCAGCCGGGTACTGAGGATGTCACCGTTGCTGAAATTCAGGTCGAAATCGACATACAGTTCGCGGATAAAGTCGAAGCGGTCGTTGAATTCCTGATAGCGCAGTTCGTCCCGGTCCTTATCCAGGTAGTCGTCGATACAGCCGCGGCTATCGACATCGCAGGGGCGTACCGGCACACCGAAGGCCACGCCGTGGTTCTGGCCGTGCAGGTTCTCACCCAGCACCATCATGCCGTCGTTTGGGTTGCGGTTGTTGTTGAATTCCAGCGTTGCACCGGGCGGCAGTGGTGTGTTGGAGGTGGACAGACCATCGCCGTGATCGACATAGCCCTGTGCGGCATCTTGGAGCCGAATCGGACCGCCCGCGTTCTTGCCGTATTCGTCGTCGTTAAGGTCGTACACGCCGTCGTAGCTACCACGGAAAGTGGCATTAACGCTGACATTACTGAAGCTGCCCACGTCGCCAAACAGCTTCTCGGCTTCGAGCTGTACGGTGTTGCGAAACTTCGACAGCCCGATGCCATCACGCACAAAGGTGGCGTTTTCATAGAAGCCAGCAACGCGCGTGCTGTCATCAGCCAGCGCGGCTCCCCCTGTCATCGACATGCCGGCGACGCCGCTGAATGCAGCACACCAGAATCGCAGGCCTTTTATTGTTTTTTTCATAGCAGATCCTCGTTTTGGAAAAATAGGTGCCAGGTGCTTCGCATCCGGCGCCACTCAGGTTTGAGAAACGCCCAGGGCGTTTTCTACGGTATTGCCAGAACTAGACGGTGAGCCGGCGTGGAGCACGCCGTCGTCATCGGCGTACACAGCGGTGATGAAGCGAGGTTGGAAGCGCAGCACCCAGGAGGGCACTAGCAGCATGGCGGTAATGCCGTTGATTACGATCATCACGCAGAGCAGCAGGGCCGAGTCGGACTGGAAGCGCAGGTCAGAGAAAATGACCCACATTACGATGCCCGCCATCAGCGTCAGCGCAGTAAAGCTGATCGCCATGCCGGTGGTGGAGATGGCCTGCTGTACCGAGTGGGCTAGGTCGCGGCACTTCGCCATTTCCTCGCGGATTCTGTCCATCATGTAGATCGAGTAATCGATGCCCACGCCGATCCCCACCGCGATAACCGGCACCGTATTGATGTCGATATTCAGTCCTGACAGACCCATGTAGGCGTAGGTGAGGGTGGTGGCAAACAGCATCGCCAGCAGCATCATCAGCCCGGCGTGCCAGGAGGTATAGAACAGGGTGACAAAGGCGAAAATCAGCAGGAATACCAGCGGCAGCACGATCAGATTGGTCTGGTAGGCAGACTCGTTCATGGCCGCTGCCACGCCCAGGGTGCCGCCCGCCAGTTTGATGGTCAGGCCCTCCACCTCATCGCCGTGCTCATCTATCCACTGCTTGGCCATGTGAATGGCGCGGCGAATGGTCTCGCCTTGGCGATCCTTGTAGTAGAACACCAGATTCGCCACCTGATCGTCGGTGTTATTAAACTCATCCAGAGCGCCGGGAATGGGACTGGAGGCCATGTAGGTGAACATCAGGCCGCCCACATAGCGCTCGTCGTGGGGAATCTGATACCAGCGCGGGTCGTTGTTGTGCATCAGGCGGTTCACCTGCTGGATCAAATCCGGCAACCCCTTGGCGCCGCCCACGCCGGGATCGGTGAGCATGTGGGCCTGAAAGGCCGCCAGGGCTTTCAACACCTCGGGGCGTTTCAAGCCGCCTTTTTCGTCGGTTTCCGCCACCACGTACAGCTCTTCCGAACCAGGGAAGCGCTCGTTCACCACGCGGGAGGAAATGTTGTAATCGTGGTCGGGATACAGAATTGGCGAGCCGGGTTCGGAGTCGCCGATCTGCACATTGGAGGCGGCGGCCATGCCCAATACCACGGCGGCGGCGGCAATCAATAGCAAGGTGCGGGCGCTGCCGGGGCGGCTGACAATGCGCGAGCTACTGGCGCCAATATGGCGGAGAATGGTTTCCTTCAGGCGTGGTTCGCGCGGGGTGGGCAGAATCGACAGCAGCAGCGGTACGCCGATCAGCACGCTGAACACCACGGTGATCGCCCACATAGAGGCGTAGATGCCGAGGTGGGTGTTGAGAGGAATAGAGCCAACCGCAATCAGCAGAAGGCCGATGGCGTCAGACACCACACCCAGCGAGCCTGGGCGGAACAGACTGTCAAAGGTGGCCTTGGCCGCGGCGGGACCGTTGCCCGAACTCGCCGCCTCGGCATAGTAGCGTTCGACCAGTTGAACGCCATGGCTCATGGCCCGCGCCGCAATCAGAAAGGGAATAACCAGCCCCAGCGGGTCGAGGTTGTAGCCCAGCAGGCTGATAATCCCCAGCCCCCACACAGTGGAAATCAGTACGCCGCCCAGTGGGATCAGTACGCCGTAGGCCTTGCGGAAGTGGAAGATCAGCAGCGCCAGCATGGTCAGTACCGTGAAGGCGAAAATTTGCAGAATCTGATCCATATAGGTGTAGGCCCAGCCCACCAGCACTGGCTGGCCGGTGGCGTACAGGGTAATGCCGTCGGCTGTCACCTCGTCGCGCAGGTCGCGCAGTTGGATAAAGGTCTTTTCGTAGTCGAGCTGGCCTTCAATCAGCTGGGCCTTGACCAGTGCCATCTTTAAGTCGGGAGCCACCAAAGGGCCAAATACACGCGGATTGGCGCTCACATCGGCCTTCATGCCCGCCAGTGCCTCGGCGTCGTAAGGGCCTTTGGTGGCGTCGAAGTAGGGCTGTGAGTTGATGCTGCCGACTTCCGTCAGCCAGATTTTGCGCGAGTTGCGATGCGTGACGCTGGACACCAGATTGTGGTTGACGCCGGGCAGGTTATCGACGGCCTGGGTAACGCGGTCGATCAGCGCCAGCCGTTCGTTGGTAAAGATGTCGCCCTCGTCGAACTCAATGCCCACCACCAATACGTTGGCGCCGCCAAAGTCGTCCTTGATGCTGTTGTGCAGATGAATATACGGGTGCTGCTGGGGAAGCAGGTCGGCGAAATCGGTGTAGATTTTCAGCCCCGGAATGCGCAGGGCGAAAAATAACGTGAGCAGGGCAATCAGCGTCAGCACCTTGCGGGGGTTGTTGAAAATCCACAGTTCCAGAAGGTGCAGGGCGTGCGTAAAACGGTGCAGTCCAGCCATGATAGTGTTCCTTGATTACTTATTATTGGTATCGGGAGTTGCGCTGTCGTTCAGGGCGATGCGCAACAGCAAGCCACGCCCGCCAGCGGCAATCAGCGTGTCGCCCTGAGTGGTCGCTGCACGCAGATAAAGCGGAATGCTGGGAGTGTTCAGGGAAGACCAGCGGGTATTGCTCAGTGCCAGCACGGTGGCGTTGTCGCCCAGTGCCAGCAGGCCGCGGGGGCTGTAGATAAAATTGAAAATGGGGGCCTGGGTGTCGGTGTGCTGTCGCTGCCAGGACTCGCCGCCATCGGCAGTGTGGTAAATGAACCCGTTCAGCCCGCCGACCCAGCCTTCGCTGGCAGAGGTGAAGTGGCTGGCGTGGGGATAGAACTCATCGGGAAGATAGCCCGACACCGCCCAGTTCTCTCCGCCATTGCGGCTGGTGATCACCATGCCGTACTCGGCGGTAGCTACCGCGTTCTGCGCGTCGAGAAACTGCAGGTTGGTGATAATGGCGTCTTCATCCAGACTCGATTCCTGCCAGGACGCTCCCTGGTCGCCGGAGTGCTGGAGCGTGCTGAAACTGCCCGCCACCCACCAGCCGTTGTCGGCGCAGGCAACCGTCATCATCTGCTCGCCGCTGGGCAATTCATGGGACTGCCAGGTCTGGCCGTCGCCGTGCCACAGGTGGTTGTCAAAGCTCAGTGCAATGAAGCTGTTGTCGGGGCAACTGGCGAGGTCGATAAAGCTCTCGCTGGTGTTCAGTGCCTGCCGCTGCCAGCTGTTGCCGCTGTCGCGGCTGGCGAGCAGCGTGCCATTGTTGCCCGCCAGCAGGGTCAGCTCGCCGTTGTCGGCCATTGCCTGATAGAAGTCAGTGCGTTGCAGAGGTTGGCTGGCCTGCTCATGAACCGCCTCCAGCTCCAGAGGGGCTTCGCAGCCAGTGATCAGCAGGCCTGTCAGTGCCAGCAGTGATGATACGGAATACCGCGGGCGCAGGGCCTGCGTAAAAAAGTGCGTCATGAATGTGTACCGTCATTGTTATTTGAAAGTCTCGGCAGGGCGGTTTGAGCAATGCCTATGCCATAACGGTTTTATTTTTTTAACGCACTGAAATATAAGGAGAATATTGGATGCAAGCCGAGCGTTGCGCGCGGTTGTAAGCGGGAGGGTTTTGGCAATTTTTAATGATATGGTGAAGTTTCCGCAGGGCAGTTGTCGAAATGCTCAACTGTCCTGCCGGAGAGAGGGAGTCAGGCCTCCAGGCCGAGTTTTTTCAGGCGATAGGCGAGGGCCGGGCGGGTCAGCCCCAGTAGCCGGGCGGCCCCGGATACATTGTTGTTAGCCTGCTGCATGGCCTTTTGAATCAGCGTGGCTTCCACGTCGTCGAGGCTGATCTGGCTGTCGAGAATATCGGTAGACCAGTGCCCGGTGCTGCCGTCGGCGGCAGAGGAAATATTGCCGCCGTCGTCCAGCCGCTGGGCGGGGCCGTCCAGGCTCTCGGCGGGCGGTGCCGCGAACAGATAATCCTGACTGATGGTGTCGTTGTTGTCGGTGAGAATCACGCCGCGCTCAATCACGTTTTCCAGCTCGCGGATATTGCCGGGCCAGGGGTAGCGCATACATAAATCCAGCGCCTTGTCCGACAGGCCCATCGTGCGCTTGTCATACTCGGAGTGAAACTTGTTGAGGAAATGCTCAACCAGCAGTGGCAGGTCTTCCAGTCGTTCGCGAAGCGGTGGAATTTTCACCGGGAACACATTCAGTCGGTAAAATAGGTCGGCTCGAAAGCGCCCCTCGTTCACGGCTTCTTCCAGCGATTCATTGGTTGCGGCAATGATGCGCACATCAATTTTGCGGGTCTGGGAATCACCGACGCGCTCCAGCTCACCTTCCTGTAATACACGCAGCAGCGTTGCCTGGGCTCGGGCAGTTAACTCCACCACCTCGTCGAGAAAAATCGTGCCGCCGTTAGCGCGTTCAAAGCGTCCGGCGCGTGACTGGTTGGCGCCCGTGTAAGCACCTTTTTCCACGCCGAACAGCTCCGCTTCGATGAGGTCGGGTGGAATGGCGGCGCAGTTTACGGCAATAAAGGGCTTTTCTGCGCGTTCGCTGCGCAAGTGAACACTTCGCGCAATCACTTCTTTACCGACCCCGGTTTCACCCAGCAGTAACACCGATACCCGGCCCTGAGCGGCCTTGTCGATCATCTTGCAGACTTTGTTGTAAGACGGACTTTGGCCGATGCCATAGTACTGGCCTTCCTGCTTTTCAAGGCTACTTCGCAGGGAATTGACTTGCGCCTGAAGGTTGTAGAGCTCTTCGACGATGGGGTCGGCTTTGAAGTAGCGGGAAAAATCCTCGGCGTCGTCCCATTGCTCGGCGGGTTTACCGACAATCACGCAGCGCTCATCGCCGCAGCCGCGACAACTGACCTCCCGAAAAATCACCTCGCGGCCCATGAACGACGAGGTATAAGCGCAGGCATAACCGAGCAGTGCCCAGCAGGCGGGCTCGCTCATCTTCCCCAGTTCGGTCTGGCAGATTTCTACCTCGAAAGAATCAATCCACTCGACTTCGCCATAGAAATTGCCGTTTTCCTGGTCGATTTCAATTTCCAACGGTACGGCTTTAACCATGCCTTTCAGGCTGTGCAGCTGTGGGCCGGCCAAGAAAATATCCAGTTCGCTGCAGTGGGGGCGAAGCTTGCGGGCCAGCTCGGAATCTCTCAGTCCGGATTGATAACCGAGCCGGAGGAAAAAGCCTTTTGCACGCTCGATTCCCATGGTGTTTACCAGTTCTCGGCGAAAGGCGGCGAGTGCACTGAGGTCCATCAGCAGCATGCGTTGCTCACTTAACCATATTTTGCCTTCCGCGCTTTGGAAACGAATCTGTTCCGTGAGATCTCGGAAATCTTCAATACGAAGCTGAGGTTTGTAACTAATGGCCATGCCGTAAACCCCGTTATTTTAATTTTATGGGGAGCTGTCAGTAATGATTTTTAGCGACAGCACGCTTGCGCGCCATCTAACACTGATTGCGATGAAAAATTCAACCATATGATGAAATTTTATTCCCTCGGGCAGTGGTCAATGGAAGTGAGCAAATGCTCATTCGCCCCAAAAAAATTAATCATTTGATAAAAAATCGGCGATTAGAGCTGAACTATTTATCGGCCTGAATTTTTCCTTATTTCAAATAAATTAATAAAAAACAATGCGTTATTGAGATTTGTTGCGCATGTTTTGCTTGTGGCACAGCCGTTGCTCTAAGACCGTCAGCCGCCAATAAATAAAACGAGGCAGACAATGAATTCAGGCAATCAACCCACGTTCGATCAGCTCACACGATATATCCGATTGCGCAGTGATCCCGGCGAAAAATTCATTGAATTTGATTTCGCGATTGGCCACCCCGAGTTGTTTGTCGAGTTGGTATTGCCCAAAGACGCCTTCGAGGATTTCTGCCGGTGTAACAACGTCGTGCACATGGATTCCGACACCATCCGCCAGATTGATGAAGACATGATCAAGTGGCGCTTCGGTGAAAAAGCAAGCGTTATTAAGCCTCAACAAACCAAGCCCTAAGCAGGCTGAACACCATAAAACCAATAACGGGATTTAGCATGAGTATTGAAATTAAAACCCACTCGATGGAACCGATCCGTCAAACCTACGCGCACATCGCCCGGCGTTTTGGCGACAAACCGGCTACCCGCTATCAGGAAGCCAGTTATGACCTCGAAGCAAAGACCAACTTCCACTACCGCCCGCTGTGGGATGCTGAGCACACTCTCAACGATCCTGAGCGTACCGCGATTCGCATGGACGACTGGTACGCCGTGTCTGATCCGCGGCAGTTCTACTACGGCGCTTATGTAGGCAATCGCGCCAAAATGCAGGAAGCGGCAGAAAGCAGCTTTGCCTTCTGCGACAAGCGCAATCTGCTGGGCCGCCTGCCGGATGCGACCCAACAGCAACTGCTGCGTTTGCTGGTGCCTCTGCGCCACGTTGAGCTGGGCGCGAATATGAATAACAGCATGGTAGCCGGTGATGCTACCGCCACCACTGTAGCGCAGCTGCACATGTATCAGGCGATGGACCGGCTGGGGATTGGCCAGTACTTGTCGCGCATTGCGCTGCTGATTGACGGCAGCACCGGCGCCGGTCTGGATGAATCCAAAACCTTCTGGATGGATGACGCGCTGTGGCAGCCCTTGCGCAAGCTGGTGGAAGACACGCTGGTGGTTCACGACTGGTTTGAGCTGACGCTGGTGCAGAACGTGCTGATCGACGGCCTGCTCTACCCGCTGGTGTACGACAAGATGGATCAGTGGCTGGGCGAGCAGGGCGCGGAAGATGTGTCGATGCTCACCGAGTTTATGCGCGACTGGTACAAGGATTCGCTGCGCTGGACTAACGCTATGGTCAAGGCGGTTGCTGGCGAAAGCGATGCCAACCGCGAGCAGCTGCAAGCCTGGATCAATCAGTGGGAACCGCAAATCTACCAGGCCCTCACCCCTCTTGCCGAAGCCACTTCCGGCCTTGAGGCACTGGACGAAACCCGCGCCCAGCTTGCGGCGCGCCTCAGTAAATTCGGTCTCAACAGCCAGGGAGTTTCCGCATGAGCCAGCTCGTATTTATTGCCTTTCAGGACAACGACAACGCCCGTTATCTGGTGGATGCCGTGGTTGAGGACAACCCCCACGCCGAGGTGCAGTACCAGCCCGCCATGATCCGTATTCAGGCGGAAAAACGACTGGTGATTAACCGCGAGACGATGGAAGAAAAACTCGGCCGCGACTGGGATGTGCAGGAAATGCTGGTGGATGTCATCAGTATCGGCGGAAACGTGGACGAAGACGACGACCACTTTATTTTGCAGTGGAATTGATCGGGAGAAGAATAATGAGCATCAAGCAGAAGAAACTGAATCTTAAAGACAAATACCAGTACCTGACGCGGGACATGGCCTGGGAGCCGTCCTACCAGAAGAAAGAAGATATTTTCCCCGAAGAACAGTTTGAAGGGATCAAAATAACCGACTGGTCGCAGTGGGAAGACCCGTTCCGCCTGACGATGGATGCCTACTGGAAATACCAGGCGGAAAAAGAGAAAAAGCTGTACGCCATTTTTGACGCCTTTGCCCAGAACAACGGCCACCAGAATATTTCCGATGCCCGTTATGTAAACGCGCTGAAACTGTTCCTCAGCGGGGTATCGCCCCTTGAGCACGCCGCTTTTCAGGGTTATGCAAAGGTGGGACGTCAGTTCAGCGGCGCCGGTGCCCGAGTTGCCTGTCAGATGCAGGCCATCGACGAGCTGCGCCACTCACAAACTCAGCAGCACGCCATGAGTCACTACAACAAGCACTTTAACGGCCTGCACGACGGCGCGCACATGCACGACCGCGTGTGGTTCCTGTCGGTGCCCAAGTCTTTCTTTGACGATGCCCGTTCCGCAGGTCCCTTCGAGTTCCTGACGGCGATTTCTTTCTCCTTCGAATATGTGCTGACCAACCTGCTGTTTGTGCCCTTTATGTCGGGTGCGGCCTACAACGGCGACATGGCAACCGTTACCTTCGGCTTCTCTGCCCAGTCGGATGAGGCGCGTCACATGACGCTGGGACTGGAAGTTATCAAGTTCATTCTTGAGCAGCACGAAGACAACGTGCCGATTATTCAGCAGTGGATCGACAAGTGGTTCTGGCGCGGATTCCGCCTGCTGAGTCTGGTCGGCATGATGATGGACTACATGCTGCCGAACAAAGTGATGTCCTGGGCGGAGGCCTGGGAGGTGTACTACGAGCAAAACGGTGGCGCCCTGTTCAAAGACCTTGAGCGCTACGGCATTCGTCCGCCCAAGTATCAGGATGTTGCCAACGACGCCAAGCACCACGTCAGCCACCAGACTTGGTCGACTTTCTACCAGTACAGTCATGCCACCAACTTTCACACTTGGATGCCCGACGAAGAGGAAATGGCTTGGCTGTCAGAGAAGTATCCCGACACCTTCGACAAGTACTACCGCCCGCGTTTCGAGTATTTGAGAAACGAGCATGCCGAGGGGCGCCGTTTCTACAACAACACCTTGCCGCAACTGTGTCAGGTCTGCCAGATCCCCGTCATCTTTACCGAGAAAGACGACCCCACCGCTTTCAGCCATCGCCAGTGGCAATACGAGGGCGAGCGCTACCACTTCTGCTCGGAAGGTTGCTGCGACATTTTCAAAAACGAGCCGGAGAAATACGTGCAGGCCTGGTTGCCGGTACACCAGATTTATCAGGGCAACTGCGGCGGTGCCGACGTCGGCACGGTGGTTTCGGAGTACTACCACATCAAACCGGGCACCGACAATTTGGAGTATGTCGATTCGCCTGATCACCGCCGCTGGCTGGAGATTCAGGGCAAATCGCCCGCCGCCAAACACAGCGGAGACAAACAGGACGCGGCTTGATCCGCACGCCGCCCGGCGAGCTGACCGGGCGGCTCCACGACCCACAATAACAAGGTGACACCGATGACTGTTAAAGCCTTATACGACTACAAGTTTGAACCCAAGGATAAGGTCGAAAATTTCCACGGTATGCAGCTGCTCTATGTGTACTGGCCCAACCATCTGCTGTTCTGCGCGCCCTTTGCTTTTTTGGTGGCGCCGGACATGAGCTTTGGTGAGTTTGTCGAAACCGTACTCAAGCCCGCCGTTGCGGCGCACCCCGATTCGGCAAAGGCGGATTTTCTGGCCGCTGACTGGCTGCTGAATGACGAAGCCTTTGTGCCGGATGCGACCGCGAGTCTGAAAGACAGCGGTATTGATCATAAAAGTATGCTGACGGTGCGCACCCAGGGCCTGAACGGCATCGACGGTTCGGCTTCCTGAGGGCACTGCTATGACTCATACCGTAACCATAGAGCCGATTGGCGAACAGATTGAGGTGGAAGAGGGCCAGACCATACTGCAGGCGGCCCTTCGCCAGGGTGTGTGGCTGCCCTTTGCCTGCGGCCACGGCACCTGCGCTACCTGCAAGGTACAAGTGCTGGAAGGCGATGTTGACGTAGGCGAGGCCTCGCCTTTCGCGCTGATGGATGTTGAACGCGACGAAGGCAAGGTGCTGGTCTGCTGTGCCACGGTGGAAAGCGACGTGGTAATCGAGGCCGACATTGACGTTGACCCCGATTTTGAAGGCCACCCGGTTGAAGATTACGTGGCGACCGTGACGAACATTGTCGAGCTGTCGCCCACCATCAAGGGTATTCATCTCAAGCTGGACCGGCCAATGACGTTTCAGGCCGGTCAGTACATCAATATCGAACTGCCGGGTGTCGAGGGGCCTCGTGCTTTCTCGCTGGCGAATCCTCCGGGGCGCGCCGACGAGGTTGAGCTGCATGTGCGGCTGGTTGAGGGCGGTGCGGCCACCGGCTACATCCACCAGCAGCTGCAGGTGGGCGAGGAGCTGAAACTGTCCGGCCCCTACGGCCAGTTCTTTGTCCGCAACTCGCAGGACGGCGACCTGATTTTCATTGCCGGTGGCTCGGGGCTGTCGAGCCCCCAGTCGATGATTCTCGATCTGCTGGAGCAGGGCGACAGCCGTCATATCACCCTGTTCCAGGGCGCGCGTAATCTCGCCGAACTCTACAACCGCGAGCTGTTTGAAACCCTGGCGCGCGACCACGACAACTTCACCTATGTGCCCGCTCTTAGCGATGTGGCTGACGGCGACGATTGGGATGGGCAGCGAGGCTTTGTTCACGAGGCCGCCAAGGCGCATTTCGATGGCCGCTTTGCCGGTCATAAAGCTTACCTCTGTGGCCCGCCGCCCATGATTGATGCCGCGATTACCGCGCTGATGCAGGGGCGGTTGTTCGAGCGCGACATTTTCATGGAGCGCTTCCTGACCGCCGCTGATGGCGCGGGTGAAGCCCAGCGTTCAGCCCTGTTCAAGAAGATATAGCGGGAGCCGTCATGGGCAGAGTATTTCGCGTTTTAGAACAGTGCAGCGGCCAGAGCTTTGACTGCGAGGCGGCGCAGAGCGTGCTCAAGGCAATGGAGCAAAACGGTATGCGCTGCGTGCCGGTAGGTTGTCGGGGCGGTGGCTGTGGCTTCTGCAAGGTCAAGGTGCTGGAGGGCCAGTTCGAGTGCGGAAAAATGAGTCGGGTTCACGCTCCTCCCGAGGCTGTGGAGCAGGGCGAAGTGCTGGCCTGCCGCGTCTACCCGCTGACTGATCTGATTATTGAGTGCCGTCCCCAAGCGGCGGCGTCCTTTGAGAAACACACAACAATAAAAGCGTTGAGGTAACTGATATGAAAAAAGGTGTAATGCGCCCTGGGCACGTTCAAATTCGCGTCCTTGATATGGATGCGGCAGTCAAACACTACACGGAGTTGTTGGGGCTGATCGAGACCGACCGCGACGAACAGGGCCGGGTGTATCTGAAAGCCTGGACTGAAGTAGACAAGTTTTCGGTAGTCCTGCGTCCGGCTGACGAACCGGGCATGGATTTTATGGGCTTCAAGGTGGTAGACGAAGCCAGCCTGCAGCAACTGGAGCGCGACCTCGAAGCCTATGGTGTCGAACTGGAACAGGTGCCGGCAGGCGACTTGAAAGACTGCGGGCGCCGGGTGCGTTTTGTATCGCCCTCAGGCCACAGCTTTGAGCTGTTCTGTGAGAAGAAATATCTGGGTAAGTGGGGCGTGAGCGAGATCAACCCCGAGGCCTGGCCGCGTGGTTTGAAAGGCATGAAAGCGTTGCGTTTTGACCACTGCCTGCTGTATGGCCCCGAGTTGCAGGCCACCTACGATCTGTTTGTGGACGTACTGGGCTTTTATCTGGCCGAGCAGGTACTGGAACCGGATGGCAACCGCATTGCCCAGTTCCTGACCCTGTCTACCAAGGCGCACGATGTGGCGTTTATCCACCACGAGGAAAAAGGCATGTTCCACCATGCGTCGTTCTTCCTCGAAACCTGGGAAGACATTCTGCGCGCGGCTGATCTGATTACCATGACCGATACCTCGATTGATATCGGCCCCACCCGCCACGGCCTGACCCACGGCAAAACCATTTACTTCTTCGACTCTTCGGGCAACCGCAACGAAGTGTTCTGCGGCGGTGACTACATCTACCCCGATCACAAGCCCACCACCTGGCAGGCGGAGCAACTGGGCAAGGCGATCTTCTATCACGACCGCCAGTTGAACGAGCGATTCCTGACCGTACTCACCTGATCAAGAACCAGCACAGGATTATTCAGTAATGAATGACGTTAAGCATTTCATCAACGGACAGTATGTCGGCTCCGCCAGCGGGCAGCTGTTCGACAATGTGAACCCGGCCAACGGCGAGCTGATCAGCCGGGTTCACGAGGCCGGGCGCGAGGAAGTGGATGCCGCTGTGAAAGCGGCCCGCGCGGCCCTGCACGGCCCCTGGGGGCGAATGACTCTGGATGAACGCATCCGGATTCTGCACAAGGTGGCCGACGGCATTAACGCCCGCTTCGAGGAGTTTCTGGAGGCCGAGTGCCGCGATACCGGCAAACCCCGATCGATGGCCAGCCATATCGATATTCCCCGCGGCGCAGCCAACTTCAAAGTGTTTGCCGACATGGTGAAGAACGTGCCGACAGAGTCCTTCGAGATGGCGACCCCCGACGGCACCGGCGCGCTCAACTATGCCGTGCGTCGTCCCAAGGGCGTGATCGGTGTGATCAGTCCCTGGAACCTGCCGCTGCTGCTGATGACCTGGAAGGTCGGTCCGGCACTGGCCTGCGGTAACACCGTGGTTGTGAAGCCCTCGGAGGAAACCCCCACCACCACCGCGCTGTTGGGTGAGGTGATGAACGAAGCTGGTGTGCCCGCAGGCGTGTACAACGTGGTTCACGGCTTTGGCGGCGATTCGGCGGGCGCGTTTCTAACCGAGCACCCGGATGTGGATGGGTTTACCTTTACCGGCGAAACCACCACCGGCGAAGTCATTATGAAATCGGCTTCCAGAGGCATTCGCGATATTTCGCTGGAGCTGGGTGGTAAAAACGCCGGGCTGGTATTTGCCGACTGCGATATGGACAAGGCCATCGAAGGTACGATGCGCTCCGCCTTTGCCAACTGCGGCCAGGTGTGTCTGGGCACCGAGCGCGTCTATGTTGAGCGCGCCATTTTTGACGAGTTTGTCACCCGGCTGAAAGCGGCGGCGGAGGGGCTGAAAATTGGCCCGCCGGAGGACGCGGCTGCCAACCTCGGCCCGCTGGTCAGCCACAAACACCGCGACAAGGTGATGTCTTACTACCAGAAAGCGGTAGAAGACGGCGCTACGGTCGTTACGGGTGGTGGCGTGCCGGATATGCCCGCCGCGTTGGCGGGAGGCGCCTGGGTGCAGCCGACGATCTGGACAGGCCTGCCGGATGACTCCGCCGTTGTCACCGAAGAAATATTCGGCCCCTGCTGCCACGTTCGCCCCTTCGACACCGAAGAAGAGGCCATCGCCCTGGCGAACAGCCTGCCCTACGGTCTGGCATCGGCAATCTGGACAGAGAACGTCAGCCGCGCCCACCGCGTTGCCGGACAGGTTGAAGCGGGCATCGTCTGGGTGAACAGCTGGTTCCTGCGCGACCTGCGCACACCGTTCGGTGGCAGCAAGCAGTCGGGGATCGGCCGCGAGGGTGGGGTTCACTCGCTGGAGTTCTACACCGAAATGAAAAACGTGTGCATCAAGTTGTGAGGTACCTATGAGTGCTGCCATAGAAAGCCCTGAAATGGGCCGGGAAATCAGCGCGGCGGGTTATCGCACCAATCTGCATGATGTGGGCGAAGGCTTTCCTGTGATGCTGATTCACGGCTCCGGCCCCGGCGTTACCGCCTGGGCCAACTGGCGACTGGTCATGCCGTCGCTGGCAACATCGCGCCGCGTTATTGCCCCCGACATGCTCGGCTTTGGTTACAGCGAGCGCCCGGCAGATGGCGTCTACAACCGCCAGCGCTGGGTGGACCATGCCATCGGCGTAATGGATACGCTGGGACTGGAACAGGTGGATCTGATCGGTAATTCCTTTGGTGGTGGACTGGCACTGGCACTGGCTATTGCGCACCCGCAGCGGGTGCGCCGACTGGTGCTGATGGGGTCGGTGGGGGTGAGCTTTCCGCTTACCGCCGGACTGGATGCCGTATGGGGTTATGAACCGTCGCTGGAGGCCATGCGCAAGCTGCTCGACGTGTTTGCCTATGATCGCAGTCTGGTAACTGACGAGCTGGCTGAGCTGCGTTATCAGGCCAGTATTCGCCCCGGCTTTCAGGAGTCTTTTGCGGCGATGTTTCCAGCGCCGCGCCAACGCTGGGTGGATGCGCTCGGCAGCCCGGAAGAGGCCATTCGCGCACTGCCCCACGACACGCTGATTCTGCACGGACGCGAGGATGAGGTGATTCCGCTCAGCGCCTCGCTGCGGCTGGCCGAACTGATTGACCGCGCTCAGCTGCATGTGTTCGGGCGCTGCGGACACTGGACTCAGATCGAACACGCCGACCGCTTTGCGCGGCTGGTGAATGATTTTCTTAACGAAGCCGATAACACGGCGACAGGAGGGGCTTGATGGAGCCGTCAAAAATTCAGTTACTCGGTGATGAACTCTACGAGGCGATGCTCGCCCGTGAAGCGGTCTCACCTCTGACCAGCCGTGGTGAAGACATCAGCATTGAAGATGCTTACCACATTTCCCTGCGTATGCTGGAGCGACGTCAAGCGGCGGGCGCACGGGTCATCGGCAAAAAAATCGGTGTCACCAGCAAGGCGGTGCAAACCATGCTGAACGTACATCAGCCGGATTTTGGCTATCTGACTGACGACATGGTGTTTAACAGCGGTGAAGTGATGCCGATCAGCGAGCGTCTTATCGCGCCGCGTGCCGAGGGCGAAATTGCCTTCATCCTGAAGAAAGACCTGAGCGGACCGGGCGTGACTAACGCCGATGTACTGGCGGCTACCGAGTGCGTGATGCCTTGCTTCGAGATTGTCGATTCCCGCATCAAGGACTGGAATATTGCCATTCAGGACACTGTGGCCGACAACGCCTCATGCGGCTTGTTTGTGCTGGGCGACGAAGCGGTATCGCCACGCAAGGTTGATCTTGTTACCTGCGGCATGGTGGTGGAAAAGAACGGTGCGCTCATCAGCACCGGCGCTGGCGGTGCCGCGCTGGGCTCGCCGGTGAACTGTGTGGCCTGGCTGGCAAACACGCTGGGCGAATTCGGTATTTCCCTCAAGGCTGGCGAAGTGATTCTGTCAGGTTCGCTGGTGCCTCTGGAGCCGGTGCAGGCGGGTGACAGCCTGCGGGTGGACATTGGTGGTATCGGCAGCGCCTCCGTGCGGTTTGTGTAAGGCCGCTGGCAATCTATCGAGGACGTATTATGAGCAAGAAACTCAAAGCCGCAATCATCGGCTCGGGCAACATCGGCACCGACCTGATGATCAAGATTCTGCGCAAGGGGCAGTTCCTGGAAATGGGCGCGATGGTCGGTATCGACCCCGACTCCGACGGCCTGGCCCGCGCCGCCCGCATGGGCGTGGCCACCACCCACGAAGGGGTGGAGGGACTGGTGAACATGCCGACGTTTGCCGACATCGACATCGTGTTTGATGCCACCTCGGCCAAGGCGCACATGCACAACGAAGTGTTTCTGCGCAGCCGCAAACCGAATCTTAAAATCATCGACCTGACCCCGGCAGCTATCGGCCCCTACTGCGTGCCGGTGGTTAACCTGGAACAACATCTGGGTGAGGGTAACGTCAACATGGTGACGTGTGGCGGCCAGGCCACCATTCCGATGGTGGCCGCGGTATCGCGCATTGCCAAGGTCCACTACGCCGAGATTGTGGCCTCCATCTCCAGCAAGTCGGCCGGGCCGGGCACCCGCGCCAACATCGACGAATTTACCGAAACCACCTCCAAGGCCATTGAAGTGGTGGGCGGCGCCCAAAAAGGCAAGGCCATCATCATTCTCAATCCCGCCGAGCCACCGCTGCTGATGCGCGACACTGTGTACGTGCTCTCCGAGGCCGCCGACAAAGCCGAAGTGGAAGCCTCCGTGGAAGCCATGGTCGCGGCGGTGAACAGCTATGTCCCCGGCTATCGCCTCAAACAGAAAGTCCAGTTTGACGACATTCCCGTCGACCAGCCCATGAACGTGCCCGGCCTCGGCCGCTTCAGTGGCCTGAAAACCTCCATCTTCCTTGAAGTGGAAGGCGCCGCCCACTACCTGCCTGCCTACGCAGGCAACCTCGACATCATGACCTCGGCGGCAATGGGTACCGCTGAGCGCATCGCCGAATCGCTGGTCAACTGAGGAGCACACCATGACATTTACTCCCGGCAAAAAGCTGTATATCTCCGACGTGACCCTGCGCGACGGCAGCCACGCCATTCGCCACCAATACTCCCTGAAAAATGTGCAGGACATCGCCCGCGCCCTCGACCAGGCCAAGGTCGATAGCATCGAAGTGGCCCACGGCGACGGCCTGCAAGGCTCCAGCTTCAACTACGGCTTTGGCGCCCACACCGACCTGGAGTGGATTGAAGCCGTGGCCGAAGTGGTTGAACACGCCCAGATCGCCACCCTGCTGCTGCCCGGCATCGGCACCGTTCACGACCTCGACGCCGCCTACAACGCCGGTGCCCGCATCGTGCGGGTCGCCACCCACTGCACCGAAGCCGATGTCTCCCGCCAGCACATTGAACACGCCCGCAAACTGGACATGGACACCGTCGGCTTCCTGATGATGAGCCACATGCAAACCCCGCAGGGCTTGGCGCAGCAGGCCAAGCTGATGGAAGACTACGGCGCGACCTGCCTCTACGTCGTGGACTCCGGGGGTGCCATGAACATGAACGACATCCGCGCCCGCTTCCGCGCCCTCAAAGACGTCCTCAAGCCCGACACCCTGACCGGCATTCACGCCCACCACAACCTCGCGCTGGGCGTGGCCAACTCCATTGTTGCGGTAGAAGAAGGCTGCGACCGGGTGGATGCCAGCCTGGCGGGCATGGGTGCGGGTGCCGGTAATGCCCCGCTGGAAGTGTGCATTGCCGCCTTCGACAAAATGGGCTGGGAACACGGCACCGACATCTACGCCCTGATGGATGCGGCCGACGACATTGTGCGTCCCCTGCAGGACCGCCCGGTACGGGTAGACCGCGAAACGCTGGCCCTGGGCTATGCGGGGGTTTACTCCAGCTTCCTGCGTCACTCGGAAGTGGCGGCGAAGAAATACGGTCTGAAGACTGTGGATATTTTGGTTGAGCTTGGCCGCCGCCGGATGGTGGGTGGTCAGGAAGACATGATTGTGGATGTGGCGCTGGACCTCCTCGCCGCGCAAGAGGGTTAATTCAAATGACAAGAACACTGACTAACGAGCAAATGATGGCGCTTGCAGAGCACATCGAGAATGCCGAGTTGCAGGCCCATGACATCAGCAAAGTGACCAATCAGTATCCAGAGATGAATTTCGAGGATGCCTACGACGTACAGTGGGAAATCCGCCGTCGCAAAGAAGCGCGTGGCAACAAGGTTATCGGCCTGAAAATGGGCCTGACCTCCTGGGCCAAAATGGCGCAGATGGGTGTGGAAACGCCAATTTACGGTTTTCTGGCCGACTACTTCAGCGTGCCCGACGGCGGTGTGGTGAACACCAAAGAACTGATTCACCCGAAAATTGAGGCGGAGATTGCCTTTGTCACCAAGGCGCCGCTGGAAGGGCCGGGTTGTCACATCGGCGACGTACTGGCGGCCACCGACTTCGTGATTCCCGCTGTGGAAGTGATCGACTCGCGCTACGAGAACTTCAAGTTCGATTTGGTCAGCGTGGTGGCCGATAACGCCTCGTCAACGCGCTTCATTACCGGCGGGCAGATGGCCGATGTGGCAGATGTCGATCTGAAAACCCTCGGTGTGGTCGTTGAGAAAAACGGTGAAATTGTTGAAGTTGGTGCCGGTGCTGCTGTGCTGGGGCACCCTGCATCCAGCGTTGCCATGCTGGCAAACCTGCTGGCCGAGCGCGGCGAGCATATTCCCGCGGGCAGCTTCATTATGACCGGCGGAATTACCGCAGCGATTGCTGTTGAAGCGGGCGATAATATTTGCGTGCGTTATCAGGGGCTGGGTTCAGTCTCGGCACGTTTTGAATAAGGAGAGCGGGTATGCCAATAGCACAGCTTTACATTATTGAAGGTCGCAGCGATGAGCAAAAGGAAACGCTGATCCGCGAAGTGACAGAGGCCATGTCGCGCTCGCTGGACGCGCCGGTGGAGCGCATCCGCGTGATGATTACCGAAATGCCCAAGCAACACTTCGGGATCGCCGGGCAGTCGGCCAAGCAACTGGGGCGCTGAACGGCGCTCCGTAACACTAAAACCAGAAGGGCGAGCGGCGTATGCAGAGAGTGCCGGTGATTTACCTGTCATCCAGCATGGAAGTTCTGCTGAGCAGCAATGGCCGCTCGCCGCTTCATCAGGTCTTTGCACCGCTTGGCGAGGTTGAAGCGTTGCTCTTCGTTTCGCAAAGTGATTTGGGATATTCCGTCAAAATCTGCCATGGCGGCGAGGGCGGGCCCTATGCATCGCGGCTTAAAACCAAGTGCGCAGCGGCAGGTATTGATGTGGAGATGGACAGATACATCTCCTCGAGCCTGACCTTGCTGGCCGGTTCTCTGCTTCCAAAAAGGCAGGTGTCAGTGATGGAATTGCGCTTGCCACCGGGGAGACCTGCTGAGGAATACATAAGATTGGGTGAGCATATTGCCCAAGGGGTGGAGGACGGTGTAGCCGTTGTCTGTCTCGACCGTCAGGGCAGTCGCGAAAACCTGACAGGGCATCGGGATGTGCAGTCGGCTTTGCAGCGATTGAAGGGGCTAAAAATGCCGTCAGGGAAGTGCACGTCGTTGCCCGGCGATCTGGTTCGCGATCTCATATACATAGCGGTCGGCATATCCGGTCGTTTGGCGCCCTCGCATCTTTTCGGCAGTGCCCCCGCCGACAGTCAGCGAGCCTTTAACGGCTGCGGCTGGTTTTAGTGATGCGCTGGTTGATTCTGGGAGCGGGGGGGATTGGTGGATACTACGCCGCCCGGCTCGCTGCCGCAGGTGATCAGGTGATGGTAACTGCACGTGGCGAACATCTCGCTGCGATACAGGCGCGCGGACTCAGGCTGAAGTGGGAAGGCGGTGAGCTGCATCAAGGGCTGCTGGCAGTGGATCAGTCCACATTGATTCGGGCATACCGTGCCGAGGATTTCGACGTCATTGTGCTGGCGATCAAGGCGGGCGCCACGGCGGCGGTCATGGCGGCGCTTGACGGCTGGCTGGCAAATGCGGCAGTGCCGGTACTATCGCTGCAAAATGGTGTGGACAATGAGGGGGTTATTGCTGCACAGCTCGGCAATGAACGCACACTGGGCGGCCTTGCAGTGAAAATCGGTGGGCATATTGTCGCCCCTGGTGTGATCAGCGCCGAGGGGGAGGCCAGGGTGGTGATGGGCTGTTGGCCGCACTATACCAATGTGGCAGACCGTCGCATGCCGCTGCTGGGTAGGATGAAGAGCGCCTTTGATGTCGCGGGAATCCCCGCTGATATAAGTGGCGACATTCGCCACGCATTGTGGCGTAAATTGATTATTAACAACGGCGTAAACCCCCTTTCTGCCCTTACAGGGCTGGATACTCGTCAGCTTACTCATCACGCCGAATTTAGCCGTATTGTGCTGGGTATGATGGATGAAGTGGTTATAGCCTCCGCTGCCGACGGCGTTAACCTTACTGCCTGTGACCGCGACGAGATGTTTGAACTTATCAGCCGGTTTAACGCTATCAAAACCTCTATGCTGGTGGACGTTGAAAAACAGCGACCGCTGGAGATAGACGCCATCTGCGGTGCAGTGGTCGAGCGCTGCCGAGTGCTGGGGCAGGAGCCTGTCTACACCGCGACTGTAATGTCTCTGCTTAGGCAGCGTAACGCTGATGTTTCGCTCTAGTTTCTCCGCTGCTTAGGTATTGGAGAAGCTCGTTGTTGCATCCTGGGTAGAGACGTCCACGCTGACACCGTATCGTTTCGGAAGAGCTTTGTTCAGATATAGTGCGCCAGATGTTATATTTTGGGACATATGATCTTATTTGGTGCGTCGACAGGGTGTTGTCGCAGCCGGACGACAACCCAATAGGCCCATGATGGCGAGAGCAGGGCGTTCGGAACGTTTTCTTATATCAGTAAATGAGGTAGTTATGCGTTCTTTCTCCATGATGACGGTGTTGTTGCTGGCGGTGCTTTCAGTGGGCTGTGCGTCGACACCCGATCAGCAAAACCGTCAGTCCAATGCGGTTTCTGAGCTCGATAATGGTGCAAAGTGTAAGGTCAAGATTGTGGCCAATACCCATCGTCGAGTGAAAGTCTGCTGAGTTGGTCCCATCCGCTCAAGCAATAAGGGTGGCTCTAGGCCGCCCTTTTTTGTGCCAGGCCGGTGCCGTGGTGCAGGTTTTTCCGTAGCGCAGCCCGTAGAAAACGATCCTTTTGTGGTGCGCTGCTATATTCCCGTGCACTGCAATGGCACCTATTGAACTGTTCCCGGCTTTTCGCGCCTTTCCAATAATTGCTTGCTGCTCAATCTCTTAGGTTTATTTTCAGGTGTTGGTACAGGCCTTGCTCTAGCTAGGGCAAGAAGTATCCGGGACGACCCGGAGCGGTCAGTGCCGTTTCTTTGTCTGGACGACCAGGCGACATTTTGAATATTCAACATTATTCAGGAGGTTGCCAAAGTGTCAGACAAATCCTCGCCACACTCTGCCTTTACCCAGCTACCCACCGTCGATATCGGCGGTCTTTTCAGTGATGACCCGTTGTGCCGATTGGCGGTGGCCAATGAGCTGAGCCGCGCGGCACGCGACGTTGGCTTTTTATACATCACCGGCCACGGTGTCAGTCCCGCCCTGCAAATGCGTTTGATCGAGCAGGCCAAGGCCTATTTTGCCCAGCCGCTGGACGACAAAATGCGCTTTTACATCGGCCAGTCGGAGAACCACAGCGGCTACGTACCTGAAGGTGAGGAGCGCTTCGGTGATGGCGTTGCCGATTGCAAAGAAGCCTACGATATCAATTACGACTACCGCGCCGAACTCGGTCGTCGTCCCATGCTGGGGCCCACGCAATGGCCAGATGCGCCGAGCTTTAAGGACGACGTGCAGGCCTATTATCAGGCGGCGCTCCACGTGGCGGATGCCTTGTTCCGCGGTTTTGCGCTGGCGCTGAACCTCGAAGAAGACGCGTTGAGCCGCATGGTGAATCACCCGCCCAGTCAGTTGCGGATGATTCACTACCCCTACAACGAAAATGTCGTTCACGACCGCCCTGGCATTGGCGCGCACACCGACTACGAGTGCTTCACCATTCTCATGCCAACGGCTCCCGGCCTGGAAGTGCTGAATGGCGCGGGAGAGTGGATTGATGTGCCACTGAAAGACAACGCCTTTGTGATCAATATTGGCGACATGCTCGAAGTGCTAAGCAACGGACAGTTCGTGGCTACCTCGCACCGGGTACGGAAGGTGCAGGAAGAGCGCTATTCCTTTCCGCTGTTTTGCGCCTGCGACTATGACGCAGAGATTTCGCCGATTGCGTCCCTCCCCAAAGGCCGGGAAGATCGCGACTACGGCAGCCTGAAATGCGGCGATCATCTCTACGCTCAAACCATTCAAACCTTTTCCTATTTAAAGCAGCGTCTGGCGAGTGGCGAAATTTGCCTGCCCGAGAATGCGCGCAGCGTGGATAGCTTCGGCTATCACGGACAATAGGGAGCGGAGCATGCATTTAGCTGAACTTCTGCAACATCATCAGTACCGCCCAGAACGCGGTGTACCCGACTGGATGCTGGGCTATTTCAAGCGCCGCAGCATCAGCTTTGCCAATGGCGATACGGATACCCGCACCCACGTCTGCTGGTTGCAAAGTCGCAACTTCACTATCGACTTGCGCCTGCCGGAGGCCGCCGAGCAGGTGGCGGCCAAAGCCTGGGAGGATTACAGCGCGGCAGAGCTGCGCGCCTTGGGCAACTACGAAGGCTGGGTGGCCGACAGTGTATGGAATGGCGAAACCCTGTCATGGCAGAACGAAAAGGCCTTGCAGCTTCACGGCCGCTGGCAGGAGCCCGCCTATTTAAAACGGGTGGGCAACTGCATGATGGAATTCTGCCCCAGCAATGTTTACGTCGAGGACTGGCGGCTCCAACCCAGTCACCCCGGCCCCTTGATTGGCCTGCGGCTGTTGGAAGAGAAAAGCCTGAGCACGGGAGAACGGTATTCCCGCGATGGTGGTCTCATCATCTGTGGCGACTATGCAGCGCTGGTGCTGGCGCGGCCCGATCCGATTCGCGCCGAAAAAGACAATGCCCTGCGCGAGAAAGCTGAACAGGCGGCGGGCGATGCCGCTGCGCTGGGGCAGCTGTTCAATTTCGAAACCTCCGTCGCCAGTGGCTCGTCGGCTCAAGGCTATACCGTTGAGCTAAGCACCTGCCCTGCGCGACAAGGGCAGGCACTGTTGTCGTTGGACGGCTTTTCAGTGGCTGCCAATGGTCGCGAGCTCACACAGCGTTATACGCAAAAAGACGGCACTACCATGGAGCGGCGATTTGCCATCGACACTCTGGAGGCGACCTGCGCCTTCCCACAATTCACTCAGACAAGCGCACAGGCAAACCAGTGGTTTGAGCGCGAGCGAGAAACCCTGTGTCGCTATACCCAACCCTGTTACTGATGCCGAGAGGTCAAATGATGAAGAAGTTTGTTACGCGAATGAAAAACAGTCGAAAGCGACTGGCAGCCGCCCTGTGCCTGATGGTGTGTGCAATGGGTGTTGGTGCTGTCCACGCCGAGGAGAAAAAGTCCTTTAAGGTTGCCTGGTCGATTTATTCCGGTTGGATGCCTTGGGCCTATGCCACCGATAAAGGCATTATCAAAAAGTGGGCCGACAAATACGGCATCGAAATTGAAGTCGTGCAGATGAACGACTACATCGAATCCATCAACCAGTTTACGGCCGGCAAATTTGACGCCTGCGCCATGACCAATATGGACGCCCTGACTATCCCGGCCGCCTTCGGCGTGGAAACCACCGGCCTGATTCTGGGGGATTACTCCAATGGCAACGATGGCCTGGTACTGAAAGACGCCAAGAGCATTGCCGATATCAAAGGCCGCCAGGTAAATCTGGTGGAACTGTCTGTTTCCCATTACTTCCTTGCCCGCGCACTGGATATGAATGGTATGTCTGAGCGCGACGTAACGGTGGTGAACACCTCGGATGCCGACGCCGTATCGTCCTTCATGACTGACGACGTGACCGCCGCTGCGGTATGGAATCCGCAGCTCGGTATTATCCTCGACAATGCCGAAGACGCGATTGAAGTCTTTACCTCCAAGCAAATCCCCGGCGAAATTATCGACATGATGGCCGCCAACACCGAAACCCTCAAAGCCAATCCGGCCTTCGGCAAAGCGTTGGTCGGCGCATGGTTTGAAACCCTTGCGCTGATGCAGGGCGACTCCGCCGAGGCCATCGCCGCGCGCAGCTACATGGCTGAGCAGGCGGGTACCGATCTGGCAGGCTACGATGCCCAGTTGGATGACACCATGCTCTTCTACAGTCCCGCTGATGCCTACAAATTTGCCAGCAGCGACGAACTGCCCGTGGTGATGGACAAAGTCCGTCAGTTCTCCTTCGACAAAGGCCTGCTCGGTGAAGCCAGTCCCAGCCCTGACGTGGTGGGTATGAGCTTTTCTGATGGCTCGGTGCTGGGCGACAACAGCAATATCAAACTGCACTTCGATGCCAGCTACGTGAAAATGGCAGCTGACGGCAAGCTTTAAGCCCTGCGTCGTCGAATAACACAAGCCTCGGGGGTTAAGCTCTCGGGGCTTTTTTATTTGGCTCAGGGAAAGCGATATTGCGCCGGCAAGTCGCAGCAAAATACGGGCGGATTGAGGGGGCGTGAGTTATGAGAAACTGGGGGGAAGAAGAGTGGCGCCCAGAGGCGGAATCGAACCACCGGTACGAGGGGTTTCAATACTACATTCAAGTCCCTTAATCGTACTCCACTACTAGGTTTCAGTCTTCTTGAAAAGCTCGCGTAGACTTTATTGCCTGCCTTGCTAGGCTGTACAACTTCTAATTTTAATATCATATCCACGGCGTGCCACTAGACTACCGCCTGAGTCGAGACAGGATTGGTTACCCTTCCTCGTATTCCTTGATAGAGCGTCCATCGGCGAGCTTCCAATTCCATCTGCCGTTGATTGATGTTCCAACAATGACGGCTGCTGCTTGAGAGGGGCTTGAAAATACATATCTCTTCACGAATTTATATTGCGTGCTGTTGGGTGTGGTGGCTACGACTGAGTTGTCGATCAGTCGTTGGCGAAGCTTTCGGTATCCCTCTGATAAACTGGGCTTAGTTTCTTGGCAGAATTCGGACCCCTCAAGCACAACAAGCCCTTCATTCGTCACAAGACCATGTGCTGATATGTTGTTGACCTTTAGTTGTACTTCCATCGACTGACTTTGTTGAGTTTCTTCGGCGGTTGCGGAGGGAGGCTTGGCGTCTGTCGTGGTGTTGAAGGACGGTGTGCCCAGTGGTTCTAGCGTTTTGTGGCCTAGTGTCCCTAAGAGCGTCCTTATATTGATAACAAACTCGTCCATAGAGGCTCTGTCGCCACGGGGTAGCGTTGGCTCTTGGGGCTCCGTGCTGTTCAAAAGTGGCTCGCGGCCTGCAGCCTTGGCAAGGCGTATAAGCTTTGACTCGAGATACTTGACGTGTGACTTGGTTAGGTTTTCGTCCTTGCTTGTGATCAGTGTGACCTCGTTCCAGAAGTCTTTATTGGCAAGATGATTCAAGAGGCGATCGTATACAGATTCAGCCTCCCCAATATACACGGCTGGCTGGCTAGTCTCTGGATCATCACCGAACAGGAAATACACGCCTGGCTTGTGTGCTTCTTCCCATGCGTTAAGTGCTTTTACCGTAGTCCTTGGCGATGAGATTGCTTGCCCTGTCCAGTTGACGATCTCTGCGTGACGTATGCCTGAAACTGAGCCTGACGCTAGGTATATTCGGATCGTCTTGCCTATGTCCATGTCGTGTCCTGTATCCTTATTTGTGTAGAGCGCGTGCTAGTGTACCTTGGTAATTAAGTGCTGCAGGAGGGCTCGTCTGTTGGCAGCGCACCTATTTCTATACCGGTCGTCAGAGTAATATGGGGGGCTTGCTGGGCTGAAAATTATCTCGCAAAAATTATGCGTTCCTAGAGCCCTCATACCCAGTTACTGCGTTGCTGTCCTGGCTTAACAGCTGCACCAGTTTAGGGTGAATAAACAGCTTTTCCTTACCCACTTGTCGTTCTTCCAATACCCCGACATCACAGAGCTGTTTGAGATAGACCGAAGCCGTCTGCCTTTTGGCTATGCCTGCTTCCACAAGGTTCTGGATGCGGCAGTAGGGCTGTTGGAAGATGATTTGTACCAACTCGTGACTGTAAATCTTGGGTAGTTCGGCCTGTAGGTGCTGCCCGGTGTGCTCCATTAACTCCCGAGTGGCCCCAATTTTGGCTGTCGTCCACTGTGAGGTCTGCTCTACCGCAGCCAGCATGTACAGAATCCATTCTTCCCAGTTCTGCTCCCTTGTCACCCCCAGCAGTAGCCGGTAGTAATCGGCCTTGTTCTGCACGATGTGAATCCCCCCGGGTTTATCGGAGGCTAACTTTCTTGAGAGAATTAGCTGATGA